>DASPQU010000001.1:0-10982 GCA_035624805.1 Binataceae bacterium (SeqCode)
CGCTTGACGGGTTATCACCCCCGGAGGGTTCACGATGGAAACGATCCGCTTTGACGACGTCGAAAAGCTGCGCTCCAAAGTCAGCGCCGAATACGGTCCGTGGAGCAAACCGATCGAAGTCTCGCAATCCAAGATCAACCAGTTCGCAAACGTAACCGGCGATCATCAGTGGATTCATATCGACGTCGAGCGATGCAAGCGCGAAAGCCCGTTCGGCGGCCCGGTTGCGCACGGATTCCTGACGCTGAGCCTGCTTCCCGCTTTCGAGCACACCGCCGGATGGACGGTGGTCGGAATGCGCAATGTGGTCAACTACGGCGCGAACAAACTGCGCTTCATCTCGCCGGTCCCGGCGGGCGCGAGCGTGCATGCCAGATCGCGAGTCGTCGCCGTCGATCCCAAACCGATGGGCACCCAGGTCACGCAGGAGACGGTCATCCACGTCGTAGGACAGGATCGTCCCGCGGTCATTTACGAGGGAATCGCCCTGTACGTAAAATAGGCCGATGCCAGAACCTGCGATCGAAATTCTTCCGGAATACGGCGAGGTTCGCGCCGACGCGCAACTCGACTGGAAGAAACTCGCCGGCTATTTGCACGGCAAGTTACCCGGCGTGGACGGCGAGATGTCCGTCCAGCAGTTCCGTGGCGGTTCGTCGAATCTCACGTACTTGTTGAGATTCGCGAGCGGTCGGGAATGGGTCGTGCGCCGTCCTCCTTTCGGCACGATTCCCGTGGGCGGCCACGACATGGCCCGCGAGTTCAAGGTTCTGTCGCGAATCTGGCAGTCGTTCAAACCGGCGCCGCGTGCATGGCTCTTCTGCGATGATACCTCCGTTATCGGCGCGCCGTTCTTTGTGATGGAGCGTCGGGTCGGAATCGTAATCAAGAATCGCCAGCCGTTACCCGCCGAACTCGGAGACAAGCCAGAAACCTTCCGCGCGATATCGGAAGGATTCATTGATACGCTCGCCGACCTTCACGGCGTCGACTACTTAGCGGCTGGGTTGGGTGATCTCGGCAAGCCGGATGGTTTCCTGAAACGCCAGATAACGGGATGGATGGCGCGATGGGAGAAGGCAAAGACGCGCGAAGTCCTGTTGATGAATCGACTTGGCGATTGGTTCCTCGAACACATGCCGGCGCCACAGAAGCCGGTCATCCTTCATAACGATTTTTATCTGCACAATCTGATGCTCGACTTGCACGACCCCGGGAAGGTCGTAGGTGTATTCGATTGGGAGATGGCCACGCTGGGCGATCCGATGGTCGATCTCGGAATCGCGCTCGCCTACTGGCGCGACAAGACCGATGTCGAGTTGCTGGCGATAGCGGACACGGAACCGCATACGATGAAGCGGGGCTTCCTCAGCCGGGATCAAATTGCTGAACGTTATGCGCGCAGGACCGGACGCGATTTGAGCGCGCTGCCCTTCTATATCGCGTGGGCGCACTGGAAGACCGCGACGGTCGGCGAGCAGCTCTACGCGCGGTATCTGTCGGGAGCAACGACGGACCCGCGCTACGAGATAATCGGAAAGACGACGCCGGTGCTCGCGCAGGCTGCCGCGCGCGTCGCCGGTCCGCTGGGATTTTCCGCTTAACTGACCTTTTTGCCGGGTAAGATACGCGGACTCTAAACAGACTTGCGCGGCGGTTCCTCTCGCAAAAGAGGAGCAGCCGCGCCGGAGCATCCTAATGAATGAAAGGCCGAATCGTCTCCTAGACGAACTCGATAGGTTTGGAACCGGAGGTCAATGACGTGAAACAAATTATCAATCTGAGCGGGAGACGTGCACTCGTCACAGGCGGAGGCCGCGGAATCGGACGCGCCATTGCATTGTCGATGGCTGACGCGGGCGCGGACGTAGCAGTCTCTTCACGCTCGATGGACGAGTTGGAATCAGTAGCGAAAGAGATCGCGGAACGCGGGCAGCGCGGATTCGCGGTGAAGATGGACGTATCGAATCGCAAGTCGATCGTCGATGGCGTCGATGAAGCCGCAAAGAAGCTCGGCGGTCTCGATATTCTCGTCAACAACGCGGGCGGCGTCGTTGCGGACAATCCCGCCAAGCTGAGCCATCTCGAACACGACGCCGATGCCTTCGAGGAAAATCTTTTCCTCAACCTCACGCAGGCGTTCTATGCGACCAAGACCGCGCTCCCATACATGATGAAGCAGAAGTGGGGACGCATTATCAGCATCGGTTCCGGATACGCGAAAAACGGCGGCGGTCCCCTCGCCTACTCGGCCGCGAAACACGGGATCATCGGCTTCACGCGATCACTCGCCTACGTGGCGACCGCGTACAACATCAACGTGAACGTCCTGTGTCCCGGATGGACCAACACGAAGCTGGTGGATTGGAACATGCTTGGCGCGATGATGGGCATGTCGCCGGAGGACGCCAAGGCGATGGCGGAGGGCGACAACATCCAGCATCGTATCGTCGAGCCTCATGAACTGGGGCCGATGGCGGCGTTGCTCGCGTCGGATGCGGCTGGCGCAGTTACGGGACAGGTCATCAGCGTCGACGGCGGATTTATGGTTTGAGCGCGACTTTAGATGCGGGCGAAATCGAACGGCGATCGACGCTGGCGACGATCCTCATTTAGAGGATAAGATTTCAGGTCACGCCGTTTCGGCGGATTGAAAGTGCGGCCATCGACGTGGCCGCGCTGATTTTGGAGCAACAGCATCGATGGCAAATTCGAACCTTCGCCCCAACTCGAGCGTTCTGGTCGACGGACCGTCGCGAGCACCCGCGCGCGCGATGATGAAAGCGGTCGGATACACCGACGAGGACCTGAGCAAGCCGCTTATCGGCGTCGCGCATACGTGGATCGAGATCATGCCGTGCAACTATCACCTGCGCGATCTCGCCGAACACGTAAAGCGCGGCATCCGCGAGGCGGGCGCAACTCCGGTCGAGCTCAATACGATCGCGGTGTGCGACGGAATTTCGATGGGCACGTCGGGGATGCGCGCGTCGCTCATCAGCCGCGAGGTCGTCGCCGATTCCATCGAGCTGACTTCGCGCGGCCATCTGTTTGATGGCCTTGTCGCGCTCTCCGGATGCGACAAGACGATCCCGGGAACCGTAATGGCGCTGATTCGGCTCAATCTGCCGTCGGTGATGCTCTACGGCGGATCGATCATGCCGGGGCGCTACGGCGACCAGAACGTCACCATCCAGGATGTGTTCGAGGCCGTCGGCGCGCACTCCGCAGGCAAGATAACCGAAGCGGAATTGCGCAAGCTCGAAAGCGTCGCTTGCCCCGGAGTCGGAGCGTGCGGTGGCCAGTTCACCGCGAATACGATGGCGACGGCATGCGAAGTGCTGGGAATTTCGCCCGCAGGCGGCAACAGCATCCCTGCCGTCGATCCGCAGAAATCGGTGGCCGCTTTCGACGCAGGCAAGCTCTGCGTCGATCTCCTCAAGAAAGATATCCGACCGCGTCAAATCGTGACGAAGAAATCGATCGAGAATGCGATCGCGGCGGTATGCATGACCGGCGGCTCGACGAATGCGGTCCTTCATTTTCTCGCCATTGCGCACGAGGCGGGAATCGATTTGTCGATCGACGACTTCGATCGTATCAGCGCCCGCACTCCCCTGTTGGCCGATCTCAAGCCGGGCGGGCGCTTCATGGCTCCCGATATGCACGCCGCAGGGGGGATCAAGCTGATAATGAAGCGGCTCAAGGATGCAGGATTGCTCAACGCGAGCGAGTTGACCGTGACCGGCAGAACAATCGGTGAGGAAGCCGACACTGCAACCGAAACGCCGAAGCAGGAAGTCGTCCGTCCTATCACGAATCCACTCAAGGCCACGGGCGGGCTTGTAATCCTCAGGGGCAATCTCGCTCCGGAAGGATGCGTCGTCAAAGTCGCTGGTCACGAGCGTATGCAGCATCGCGGGCCGGCGCGCGTCTTCGACGGCGAGGACGCGGCGTTCAAGGCGGTTTCCGGTCGTCAGATCAAATCGGGCGACGTTGTCGTGATTCGTTACGAGGGTCCGAAGGGCGCACCGGGAATGCCGGAGATGCTCGGAGTGACGGCGGCGCTCGTCGGTGAGGGACTCGGCGAGAGCGTCGCGCTTCTGACCGACGGCCGATTCTCCGGCGCCACGCACGGTCTGATGGCGGGCCACGTTGCGCCCGAAGCGTTTGTCGGAGGACCAATCGCGGCGGTGCGCGACGGCGACATCGTCACTTTCGATATCGCGAAGCGTCGTCTCGACGTTGAAATCAGCGATGCGGAGATGAAGGCGCGCCTCAAAGACTGGAAAGCGCCGACGCCGCGATACTCGTCGGGCGTGATGGCGAAATACGCACAGCTCGTTTCATCCGCGTCAAAAGGCGCCGTCACCGATCGCGCGTAGGAGCCGCGATTCGGTCTCGCATCGCGCGCACAGATGGCGTCGAAGCGCATCGCAGCCGCAGCCTTTGTGGCAGTCGCAGTGTTTGTTGCGGTGACGGCGCGCGCTCAGAACGACGACGATTGGCACGTCGTCGAGCGTCATATGAATAGTGCGCCCCGCGCGACTGCGCCGCCTGCCGCTAGCGCGCCGATATCCTCCTCGCCCGCGCGGTCGGCTAGTGCAAATCAGACATCGTCTGACGATACGGTCACAGTGTGTGGCGAAAAGGCGCGTCCTGCTCAGCAGCCGTATAGTGGCATCATGGCAACGCTCAACGGCATCTGGCATTCGAACGTACCCATCTACGAATCGGTCGCGTCGATGTCGCCTCACGCGAGGACGGGAGGATGCGTCTTCTACAATCGTCGTAAGTTAAGCTTTCTGACCCAGCAATGGATGGGAGTTCGGGACCCTGAGCAGCTGCAACCATTACTGTATGCGATTTTTGCGCACGAACTCGGACATGTCCTTCATGGCGATGTCGCGGGCGCACGAGAGAATACCCCTATAAGAACCCGCGAGCTTGAGGCCGATCGTTTCGCGGGCTTCACTCTTTTCAAACTCAATATGCGCGTCGATGCTGACGACATGGCCGGATATTTTCGAATCGTCAGCGACGATTTCACGGGCGTACGTGCCGACCATGGTACGGGCAATCAGCGCTCCGCTGCATTCAAGAGCGGATTCGATCTCGCCCGAATGGGCCTTGCCGAAGATACGAATCAGCGTCCCGTCGGCGGCCTCGATCCCGATGCGGCGATTGGCGAGAGCACCACGCAGTAGCGCGGCGTCCAAAGCGCGTTGCTCCGCTGCGCTCGCGGGACGATAATTGCAGGTTGAATTGTCTATGGCTGGACCTGCGCAACTTCCCAGGCAACGCTTCGAGCCAAGCGTACCGGCGATCGAAGCCGACGCGATTGGCTTCAATTACGGCGAACGGCGCGCGCTGTCTGACGTCAGTTTCGAGATCGCGCGCGGCGAGATATTCGGTTTCCTCGGTCCCAACGGCGGCGGCAAAACAACGCTTTTCCGGTTGCTCTCGACGCTGGTCGCGATGCAGTCCGGGCGGGCGCGCGTGCTCGGACTCGATTTGGCCCACGCGACGCGTGACGTGCGACGGCGGATGGGCGTCGTCTTTCAGCATCCCAGCGTCGACGGCAAATTGTCGGTGCTCGAAAATCTGCAGCATCACGGACATCTGTATGGAATGAGCGGAAAGGAGCTTTCCGCGCGCGCCGCGACGATGCTCGAGCAATTCGGAATCGCGAACCGCTCCGGCGATCGCGTCGAAACTCTTTCCGGCGGATTGCGCAGGCGCGTTGAACTCGCCAAGGCGCTGCTCCATAGTCCTGAACTCCTCCTGCTCGACGAACCAAGCACCGGACTCGATCCGGTCGCGCGCCGGGAGTTTCTGGGGATCGTCAGTGATTTGCGAGCGCACGAGGGGGTCACGGTCGTCCTCACCACGCACTACATGGAAGAGGCCGAGCGATGCGACCGGATCGGACTGCTGCATCAGGGAAAGCTGGTGGCGATCGCATCACCGAGCGAACTGAAATCGCAGGTCGGCGGCGATGTGATCGTGATCCACGCGGGAGCGCCTGAGGTGCTGCAGCGCAAGGTCGCGGAGCGATTCAAAATCAAAACGATGATGGTCGACGGCGCGATTCGAATCGAACGCTCGCGCGGTCACGAGCTGGTGCGCGACCTGGTCGAGGCGTTCGGCTCCGATATCGACTCGATTTCGTTCGGCAAGCCTACGCTTGAGGACGTGTTTGTACATCTGACCGGCGAGAAATTCTTCGCAACCGAGGCGCGAGCGTAGCCGATGAGAGAAATTACGATGCAGGCCGGGACGCTCTGGCTTCGCGAGATTCAACGTTTCGTGCGTCAGCGCAGCCGTTTGACGGGCGCGTTCCTGCAGCCTCTGGTTTTTTGGGCGCTGCTCGGTGCGGGGCTGAAGGCGTCATTCCGCCCGCCCGGGATGCCGTCAAACATCGACTACGTGCAGTACTTCTATCCGGGCGTAATCGTGATGGTGCTGCTGTTCACGGCGATTTTCGCGACCATCTCAACCGTCGAGGATCGCAAGGAAGGATTTCTCCAAGGCGTGCTGGTCGCACCGATTTCCCGGACGACAATTGTGCTCGGTCAGGCGATGGGCGCAACGACGCTCGCGCTGGTGCAGGGAATTATCTTCCTCGTGCTGACGCCGTTCGCAGGAATCCATCTGAACCTCGACGCGGTTCTCCTGAGCACGGTGATGATGGCGATGATCGCCTTCGCGCTGACCAGTCTCGGATTGACGATCGCGTGGCGCATCGACTCGACGCAGGGCTTCCACGCGATCATGAACCTGGTGCTCCTTCCGATCTGGATTCTGTCGGGCGCGTTTTTCCCGATCACCGGCGCGCCTGGATGGCTGGGGCTACCGATGCGGCTGAATCCTCTGACGTACGGAATGTCGGCGCTGCGCGAAGCGCTCTATCTCGGAGAAAATCGAACTTTCGATACGCCCGCGACGTTTGGAATTTCGATTGCGATTGCGGTTGCGTTCGCAATCGCCGCGTTCATCTTGGCCACCCGCACCGCGCAGCGCTCATCGATCGCATAGACCCCTCACAGCGGGTCGAAAAACGCTTCAGTTCGGCGATTGAGATGAAATTCGCTGGCGAGCCCGATCCATTTGCGATCCAGCCCGTGCAGCGGTTCGGGCAGGGCGTCCAGCGGATACCATGCTGCGGCTAGTGCTTCGAGCGGATTCGGCTCGATCGCGCCGCCCTCGATCTCGCATTGAAAAAGCATCGAATAGATGTGGCGGGCTGGCGATCCGACCTTGAGGCTGTCCAGCACCCCCATCAGGCGAGTCGGTCGAACTATCAGACCGATCTCTTCGCGAACTTCCTTGGCGATATTTTCCGCCGGCGAGATCCCAACGTCGCAGAATCCGGTCGGATACCACCATTTTCCGCTTGGACGCTGCATCATCAGAACCTGGCCGCGCTCGTTAAAGATGATCGCGCCCACTCCGACCGCCGCCGTGACGTAACCGTGATAGCCGCTCAGGACCGATTCGCGCCATCGCCGCCGCGTCTCTTCCGCCTCTTCATGGTCGGCGTCCGCGAGCACGGCATTTAGTCGCGACGCCTCCCGGAGCAACTCCTCGTAACGTTCGGCGTCGAATCCGTCGGGTTTGAAAGCGAGTCCGGTGCGCGCGATCGCGGAGATGCGCTCGACGAATCGCGCCAATTCAATGATCAGTTCTGATGCCACGGCGGATGCCCTCTCGACGACCGAGTCTAGCACGGTGACGGATCGGAACGGCGCTGTCTTTACTTCGTACGCGCGCGAATCGTACAAGAGGGTAGCGGACAAAGGTGGTATGAAATTTCACCAGCGCGGTCAGACGATATGCTGGATCCATTCATAGAGGCGCACGAACTGCGCGAGATGCTGCGTCGGTGCGAAATCCGTCCGCGCGAAGTAGCGGAGTTTTTCATCAACAGAATCGAACGCGTAAACCCGCGCCTGGGAGCTTTCGTTACTGTTACGGCGGATCGCGCGATGGAAGACGCAGATCGCCTCGAGCGGCTCTCGAAAACCGAGGCGGACGCGACGGCGCTATTCGGAATTCCCTACTCGATAAAAGATCTCACCTGGACGCGCGGTATTCGCACGACGATGGGATCGCGAGCATTCGCAGATTTCATCCCGCCGGCCGATGCTGCACTGGTTACTCGTTTGCGCGACGCCGGCGGAATTTTGCTCGGAAAAACTTCGACGCCCGAGTTCGGAGCGCGTCCCACGACCGAGGGCGGGTTCTGCCCGACGGCGCGCAATCCGTGGAATCGCGATTACACGGCGGGCGGCTCCAGCGGCGGTGCGGCGGGAGCGGCGGCGGCCGGCCTCGGCCCGCTCCATCAGGGGAGCGATGGCGGAGGTTCGATTCGAATCCCCGCGGCGTGCTGCGGCGTGGTCGGGATCAAGACGGCACGCGGACGTATCAGTTATTTCCCGACCAACGGCGAGGGATGGGGCGGATGCTCGGTGACGGGGCCGATGGCGCGCAGCGTCCGCGACGCTGCCTGGATGCTCGATATCATCGCCGGACCGGTTATTGGCGACCCCTATTGCGCGCCGCCTCCGGAAAGGCCGTTCGTCGAAGCGCTCAAGGCACGGCCGAAGAAGTTGCGCCTCGCCGCACTCGCACAGACGCCGTTCTCAGATATTGACCGCGACACGCTTCTCGCGTTCGAGTCCGCGTGCGGCGAGTTTCGCTCGATGGGTCACAGTGTTGAGGATTTCGACCCCGGCCTCGACAGACTGGTCGAACCGGTTGGAATCGTCGCTGTCGCGGGAATCGGCGCCAACAACGTCGGGAATCCCGATTTGATCGAGCCCGTAACGCGCGGCACGTGGAAGGCCGGACATGCCATTCCGGCCGCAATGTATCTTCAGGCCCAGGTGCGGATGCACAACCTCTCGCGCGAAATCGTCCAGGCGCTCGCACCGTACGATGGGCTGCTGACGCCGACCCTCACGCGTCCCGCCGTCGCGCTCGGAACGATGCCGTCGGCGGATCCATGGAAAACCGACAAGCTTGGCCGCCCCGTTCACGAGATTTACACCTGGACCGCATTCTGTTTTCCGTTCAACGCGACGGGACAGCCGGCGATTTCAGTTCCGATGGGCTTTTCCAAAGCAGGCCTGCCCTTGGGACTTCAAATTGTTGGCCGCCCCGCGGACGAATTCGGAATTATTGCGATCGCGACCGCATTCGAAGAGGCTCGACCATGGCGGGACAAGCGTCCCGCAGTCGATTAGCTATTTCTTTTTCGATGTAGTCCGATAGTCGCCGAACGCCGAGTCACGCTCGTCGAGCGCCTCTTTCACTCCCTTGCGAAGCTTGGGCAGATACTCTCGTGCCGTCGGCTGATGGAAGCATAACGCCTGAATTTCCGTCGCGGACCGGATCGCGGCGCGCGCGCCCGCGATTTCCATCGCGCGATGCACGACGCGCTTGTTGAGGGCTTGCAGGTCGCGCGGGATTTTCGCGACACGCCGTGCGATATTGAGCACCTCATCTTCAAGCCGATCGGCAGGAAACGCGCGATTGGCAAATCCACCTGCGCCGCCTCGATTCCAGTGATCGAGTCTCCCGTAAGCATCATCTCCATCGCGCGTCGCATCCCCATCAGCCACGGATGGTATGCGCAGTCGGGCGTAGACATCGATCGCACGGGAGGATATCCGATCTGCGCATCATCGGCGACGTATACGAGATCGCAGGCAGTCGCGAGTTCGCTTCCGCCGGCAAGACAATAGCCATGAACCTGCGCGATTACCGGAGTGGCCATGTCCCACATCTCGAACCATCCATCGACCAGATGGCGCGGCCATGTTCCCTCTCCGGGCGAGATATGACGCGGAAGCGGCTCGTTGGGAGATTGCGAGAGATCGTAACCCGCGCTGAAGCACTTCCCGTTGCCGCGAAGAATTATCGCGCCGATCGCGGGATCGACGTCGGCCTTGCGCAGTGCGTCGAAGAGTTCAGCGCGAAGCGCATTGGATAGCGCGTTGCGCTTCTCGGGCCGATTCAGGCTGATGCGCCGAATGCCCGCATCGGGATTGTCAACCTGGATGAATTGATAGTCGCTCATGGTAGTTCTCTCGTTTGCTTCAGTGCGCCTGGCAGATCGACCACGCGGTGTCGGCCAAGGCGGGGACGCGTTCTTTCATTCCCGCGAACAACGGATCGTCAGCCTGTCCGCGAACGAATCGCGAGTAGCTCCCTTCCATGATTATCGCGAGCTTGAAGACGGCGAATGCGTGATAGAAAGCGAAATTCTGCATCTTGCGTCCGGTCTTCATCTCATAGCGTGCGACCATCTCGCCACGCGACAGATAACCGGGTTGCGGAGCGAGCGCCGTGACCGGATTCGGCCGCGATCTCGTGTCGGATTCGTCGGGCCAGTAGCTCAGCATCCAGCCGAGATCCGCCAGCGGATCGCCAATCGTCGACATCTCCCAATCGAACACTGCGATTGCTCGCGGCGGATCGCCCGGCTGCCACATCACGTTGTCCAGCTTGTAGTCGCCGTGAACGATCGTCGCCGGCGGCGACTGAGGAACATGCGCTTTAAGCCAGTCGCGGACTTTGTCCATCACGGGAAGGGGGCGCGTATGCGGCACCGTGCGCTCCAACTGATCGACCCATCGCTTGAGCTGACGTTCGAGATATCCGTCGGGACGGCCGAATCCTTCCAGCCCGACGGCCCGATAATCGACCTGCTGCAGGGCGACGAGAATATCGATCATGCCCTCGCTGACGACGCGGCGACGCTCGGGAGTGTTGGCGAAGGTTGTCGAATCAGCGCGGATCACTTCGCCGCGCATATATTCCATCAGGTAGAACGGTGCGCCGATGTACGACGGATCGTCGCATCCGGCATATATCCGCGGCAGCGGAACATCCGTAGCCTGCAGTGCGCTCATCACGCGATACTCGCGCATCACGTCGTGTGCGGTCGGCAGCAGCGGTCCTCGCGGCGGACGCCT
>DASPQU010000002.1:0-5688 GCA_035624805.1 Binataceae bacterium (SeqCode)
CAGGGTCGGGCATTCACGAACTGGTGCTCGCGTTGATTTCCGGCGCGGGGGCAATTATTAAGATGTCCGCGCGCGAGCCCAATTTCTTTGCCGGGTTTCTTTCGACGCTCACGGAAATCGATTTGAACATCGGATCACGAGTCGCGACGGTGGTCTTTTCACATGAAGAGGCTGACATCTTCGACGCGTTCGCACGCCACTGCGATTTCGTAGTGGCGCTTGGCGATGATGCAACCATCAGGAGTCTGTCGAATTCGCAGCCGCGGCTTTTTGGATTCGGCAGCCGAGCAAGCGCCGCGGTGGTCACGCGAGGCGGTCTGGAAAAATCGAGTTATGATGCGACGGCGGATGCTCTCGCCCGCGATATCGCCTTGTTTGATCAGCAAGGATGTCTCTCACCCCGTCACGTATTTGTGGCCGGTCCCGGAATCGCTGAGACCTTCGCCCTGAAGCTCGCGCGAGCGCTCGAGAAAATCACGGTGCGATTCGGACCGGACCGCATCGATCTCGAAAGCGCAGCCGGTATTCGCAGCATCCGCGAACGCGCGCGGTGGATAGCGTTGGGCGAGCATCGCGGACGCCTGTTCGAGGGCGTAGACTTCTCGTGGACGGTGGTCTTCGATCCGGACGCATCGTTTCGGGTGACGCCCGGTTACCGAACCTGCTTCGTCAGCGCGATTTCAGGCCCCGGCGACTTGAAATTTCGCCTCGCAAACATCGCCGGCCGACTCGAAGCGGTTGTGCTGTGCTGCGATGATGCTGAATCTCCGGAATATCAAAACGCCCTTGAATCATTGGGGGTCTGCTACTTTGCGCGGCCCGGCGAAGCACAATCACCTCCCCTCACGTGGCAACACGGAGGCGGCGCTTTTCTCGATTTCGTCAGCGGCCATGGATGATCTCAAGCGGCGGTTCCTGAGCAATCTCGCGCAGACCTCGGACTCTCCGATCGGACTCGAAATCGATCGCGCCGAAGGATCGTGGCTGCACGCGCGCGACGGGCGTCGTTACCTCGATTTAATCGCGGGTATCGGAGTGAGCGCGCTCGGCCATGGACATCCGGCGGTCATCCGCGCAATCGAAGAGCAGGCGCGACGCCATCTGCACGTGATGGTTTACGGCGAATACGTCATCGAGGCGCAGGTTCGTTACGCCTCACGCCTGGTGCAGGTTCTCCCGGAGCCGCTTTCGCGCGTTTATTTTACCAACAGCGGCGCAGAAGCGATCGAAGGCGCGATGAAACTTGCACGCAAGTTTACAGGACGCTCGGAGTTCGTCGCATTCGACGGCGCATACCACGGCGATACGACGGGCGCTTTGGCGCTTGCTGGAAATGCCTCCTTCCGCGAACCGTTCGGCGCGTTGATCGGCCCGGTGCGTCACCTTCCTTACGGCGAAGTGGACGCCCTGGATGCGATCAGCGACGCCACTGCTGCTGTTATGATCGAACCCGTCCAGGCCGAGGGCGGCGTCAGAATCCCCACGGGCGCCTTTATGCATGCCCTGCGGGAGCGGTGTAACCGCACGGGCGCGGTTCTCGTCTTTGACGAAGTGTTAACCGGTATGGGGCGTACCGGACGAATGTTCGCGCTGGAGCATTTCGACGTCGTTCCCGACGTTGTCGTTCTTGCCAAAGCCGTTGGCGGGGGACTCCCGCTGGGAGCATTCTGCGCTGGAGAGGAAGCGCTTGCTGTCCTTGCGCACGATCCTCCGCTGGGCCATATAACGACGTTCGGCGGCCATCCCCTGTCGTGCGCGGCCGGTTGTGCGGCCCTTGATGTGATTCTCGAAAGCGATTTGCAGCAACGCGCGTTGACGCTCGGAAATAAGCTCCTCAACCGGTTGCGTCGGCGCGAATACCCTGCGATCAAAGCGATACGCGGTCTTGGCCTGCTGATCGGTCTCGAATTTCAGACTTCAGATCAATCGCGATGGTTCGTGGCCGCGGCGATGCAGCGCGGGATCGTCGTGAATTGGACGTTGAATGCGGATCGCGTCGTGCGTCTGGCGCCGCCTCTGACGATAAGTGAACAGGAACTTGACTTAGTAGTCGATATAATTCACCAATTGTTGACCCGAATGCGCGGATGAGTCTGTTCAGCAAAAATAAGACGGGGCGTTCGTCCGATGAGAAGCGAAGCCCCGGCCGCGAAGCGTTTGCGCAACCAACCGGCAGCCGTGGCGCTCAGATTTCCAAAGGTTCGGTGTTCGTCCCGGGAACGATTGACGAGGATCTCGCGTCAATCGAAATCATGCGGATGGGCGCCGCCGCCGGTCTCGTTTTTCTGCTCGCGTACCTGTTCCACGACGTCGGCCCAAGCAATCGGATGTCGCCACGCGCCTTTTATCATTGGGTTTCGGTTGCAACCACGCTTCTGTTTGTTGCCGCGAGCTTTCGACCCGGATTTCGCCGGCACTGGCGGGTTTGGGTGCTCGTCTTCTGCGCGGCCCTGCTTTTCTCGTTCGTTCTGATCAGCAGTGAAAGCGGCGAAAGTGATTCGCGATACGCAGCGGCGCTGCTGTTTCCCCTGGTAACCGCATCGTTCATCAATTGGGGTCCGCGATGGCAAGGGGCTCTGGGCGCGATTTGTGTTGCGATCTACGCCTTCGCGGAGTGGAAAGTTCCGCTCCCAGAAACCAGCCCCGTTTATCGATGGTATGGCTTGCTGGCGTCGGTCGTATTGGCGGAGTTCACCTCTGCGTTCATAGAACGCTACCGTCTGGAGTTGCGCCGTCAAGTTGCCCAGCTAAGAGAGAGCGGCCGGTTGCGTGAAACTGAGATGGCAACCATGGCCCACGACATCCTGAGCCCAATAGCTGCATTGTCGGGTTTCGCCGATCTGCTTGAAAGCGAGGATTTGGGTGAGCAGGAAAGACGCGATCTGTTGACGCGAATCGCTTCCATCGCATGGAACATGGAGCACAGCGTCACCAACATGATGAGGCTGTATCAGCTTCATGGCGAGTCGCCGGCTCCGCCTCCGACCCCTCTTGATCCCAATCGAGTGATGGCCGAAGCGCTGGAATATTGTTTGCCGCAGGCCAAACGTTTGGGCGTCTCAATCAAGCCGGATTATGGAAAGATTCCTTTGAAGAAGTTCGATCGCAGCGGGCTTGAGAGAATCATGCGTAACATGATCGCCTGTGCGATCGAGCACGCTGGAGGAACCAGCGTGTCTTTTAAGACCTTCGTGCATGAGGGATCGCTGGTAATCGAGGTCAAAGACGGCGGACCTTTGACCGAACTGGATTCGTCGCCCCTTCTGTTCGGACCTTCACCTCATGACGGTCGTCCGCCCAGAGCCATCGGGCTATATGTCGCCCGCGAGATCGCGCATCGGATGGGCGGCGATCTCAAAATCGACACCAAATCGGGTGAGGGAATGCTGCTTCACACAGAACTGCCGCTGGACCGATAAAACCCAAGACCCGCCCTATCGCACCGGTTGCGCTATTGCGTCGTCATTCAGCAATCGTCTAGCGTCAGGTCGATGTTGAACCTCGAAATCATGGAAACGCTCAGTTCTTCGCGCGGTCTCGTCCGCCCCTGAAAGCCGTTGCGGTATCGCCATCATTGGCGTCGTCGTCCAAATCCCCCGGAGAATTCGAACTGATCGCGAGCCTGGTCCGGGGCCTCAAAACGAGTCGCCGGACGATCCTGGGCCCGGGCGACGATTGCGCTATCCTGGCGCCGTCGCACAAACCTCTTTTGTACACGATCGATTCGATGGTCGAAGACGTCCACTTCCGTCTTGCATGGGGTCCGACGGAAAAGCTCGGTGCAAAGGCGCTCGCCGTGAATTTGAGCGACATAGCCGCGATGGGCGGGCGCCCGACGGTGTGCGTCGTCAACCTCGGGGTTCGTCCGGGGCTGACGCAGCGATTTTTCGATCGATTGTATGCGGGACTGGGTTCGCTTGCTCGTCGACACGGCGTCGATATCGTCGGTGGCAACATCACGCGATGCGCCCAATTGACGATTACGGTTGCACTTTTGGGCGAAGTAAATCGAGTCGCACTGAGGCGCGATACTGCGCGCCCGGGTGACGAGATTTATGTCACCGGAACAGTCGGCGATTCCTCCACGGGAGTGCGCATCCTCGACGGCAGGATAAAGGCGCACGGCGACGCTCGCCGATTCCTTGTCGAACGTCACTTGAATCCAACACCGCGACTTGCCGCAGGAGCTGCGCTGTCACGGATGACGCCCCCGCCCTCCGTCATCGACATCAGCGACGGCCTGCTTCAGGATCTGGGCCACATCCTCGAACGCAGCCGCGTCGGCGCGGAAGTCGATGCCTGCGCAGTACCGGTCTCGGATGCATATCAATCCGTGATGGGCAACGTCCTGAGTTGCGCGCTGGGCGGCGGTGAAGATTACGAATTGCTGTTTTGCCTGCGCCCCGGCTATACCGAACGCATTCTGTCGCGCCGCCTGGGAATCGCGGTGAAGCGAATCGGAAGAATCGTGCGCGGGAAATCGCTTGTCGTGCGCGACGCCTCTGGAAAACGGATATCCACAGTCGCGGGATGGGATCAGTTGCGCTCGCGACAATAAGATGAACGCGATGGCGCTGCTTCCGGGAATCGTCGTTGGCCTGCTGGTTGCGAGCGCGCTTATCGCCGCCTCGGAGACTGCTGTCTTCGCCCTCGTGCGGATGGAGCATACGCGCGAGCAGCTATCAACGCGCGTGCGCTACGCAGTCAATCGCCTGGCGCGTCGTCCGCTGGAGGCGCTGTTCGTCGCGATAAGCCTCGGCGAAGCGGCCAACATCTTCGCCGAATGCCTGGCGACCACGTTTCTGCTGACGATTATGGGGCCAAACGGCGCTTACGTGGCCGGGCCTTTGATGTTTTTCATCGTAATGCTGTTTTGCGACATCACGCCCAAGACCTTTGCGCTCAGCTATCCCGCGGGTGTGGCAAAACTTACTGCCCGACCACTCGCCGTACTCACCGAATTTGTGCATCCGGTTGCTCGCCGCTTCACGCCATTTGAGGAAACCCCCCGTCCGGCGCCGGTCTCCGAGACCGAGTTCAAGGCGTTGGTCAGCCTCGGCGTGGATGTCGGCGAGGTCGCGCCCAACGAGCGCGCGTTGATTCATCGCGTGTTCGATTTCAGCGCGCGGCGCGCCGCGGACGTGATGACGCCGCGGGCGAAGGTTTTTTCGATCGATATCGCGACTCCGGAGCGCGACGTTATCGCTACTGTCACGCACGGACATTTCTCGCGTGTTCCCGTCTATCGGGGGGAACCTAACAATATCGTCGGCATTCTCAATGCCAAGGATCTCGTCGCGCGCCGGCTGGAGACGGCTCCGCCACGGATAGAGCGCCTGATTCGTCCGCCCTATTGCGTTCCTTCCGGGAAGCTTCTCGGCGACCTGTTTGACGAGTTGCGTCGCGAACGATGCTGGATCGCACTGGTCGTCGACGAGTACGGAAAGATGCTCGGCATCATCACTCTTGAGGATCTTCTTGAAGAGCTCTTCGGCGAGCTCCAGGACGAATTCGATTTCGAGACTCCGGAAATCGAGCAGGTCGGCCCCGGTGAATGGAGGGTGTCGGGTGCGATCGACATGCACCGACTGGCCGAACATCTCGGCGCCAACGGAATCCAGACCGGCGGGGCTCGTACTCTAAGCGCTCTCATTCTGAGAACCCTGGGTCGCGTCCCTACGACCGGCG
>DASPQU010000003.1:0-8383 GCA_035624805.1 Binataceae bacterium (SeqCode)
GCCGCCATTCCGAACTACTCCGACGGCGAGGCGCGTACAAACGGCTGTTCAACGAGCAGGTGCGCGGACTCGCGATCAATTCGATGTATCAGGAGCGCGAAAGCGCATTCGGTGTCGCAGGTTTCTGAGCCGCTGACACGAAGGACACCGCGGTCGCATCACTGTTTCGTCTTCGGACGGTGCGTCGCAAGGTCGGTCCATTCTCTGTCGCATCGCGCGACATGCGAGACCGGCGGCGTCATTTCCCCTCTGCGCCAAGGAAAGGCTGATTCCTATTTGGCGCCTGCCGCTGATCGATCCGTTCTTTCTCGCGCATCTTTAGTAATGAAAGCCGGCATCAGACCGGCGCCTAAAAGGGGGAAGAGATCTATGGCGCTTAGTATGATCACCAACTTGGGTTCGTTTACGGCAGCCAACGCGTTGACGAACAATCAGGCCGCGATGAACCAGTCCATCGCGCAACTCTCGAGCGGCAAGCGTATCGTCAATGCCTCCGACGATCCCGCCGGCCTCGCGATCGCGATTGAAACGCAGGGCCTGCTCGGTTCACTCAACCAGGCGAGCGCGAATACGCAGAACGCAACCGCGCTCCTGCAAACCGCCGACGGCGGCCTCGCCAATATCGGCAACCTGCTTCAGACTGCGCAGCAGCTCGCGACCGAAGCTTCCGACGGGTCTTTCAACAATTCGCAGTTGACCGCGTTGAATACTGCGTATCAAGGCGTCCTGAGCAGCATCAATCAGATCGCGGCGGGGTCGCAGTTCAATGGGATCACGCTCTTTTCCGGCAACGCAATCACCTTTCAGGTGGGCGCTACGAATACCGCGAATGACCAGCTGAGCGTAACGATCGCCAAAGCCGATACGACTACGCTGGCAATCAACGGAACTGACCTCACAACTCAGGCCAACGCGCAGGCGGCCCTGACCAAGATCACCGCCGCTCTCACGACCATCGCGGGCGACCGAGGCACGATCGGCGCTGCAGAGCAGCAGCTCAGCGCGCTTTCGTCGAACCTGCAATCGACCGAATCCAACCTGACCAACGCCCTGTCGACGATTCAGGACGCGAACACGGCGCAAACCTATGCGACTTTCGCGAAACAATCGGTGCTGCAGCAGGCAGGCGTGCAAGTGCTGAGGCAGGCGGATGCGACACCGTCGCAGCTCGTCGCGCTGTTCCAGTAAGACTCGCGACCTTAAGAGGGGGGAGTTCTCTAAAGGGGGCCGGCGGGGCATATCGCCCCGCCGGTGGTGCTTTGCGATAGTAAAGTTTGCTCGAGTCTTTCCGAGGCGAACCGAAGTTTCGCTTTTGTAAATTGCAGATCCGCCGCTTCCGATTGCGGAAAAAATTTCGTCGGTGCGCCGGCGGAGCTCGGCAAATCCAAGCAGTTTGCGGAGGGCACGGCTTCTGCTTTCGGCTAATCGCTTGAACCGCGATAACCCGCGGGAAACTCAGCCGAGGTGATTTTTATGCCAAAGCCGAACGAACAGTGTCCGTGCGGATCGGGGAAGATGTACAAGCACTGTTGCGGCAAGAGCAAATAAAACTCGGCCGCTCAGGACGAGATCGAGCCCGGCCCGGCTAATCGCCGCCCCGGGCTCGATCGTCTTTGCTTCAGGTCATCGGACAAGTTCGGACGTTTTCTTGCCGACCTCGAAAATTCAAGGGCCGGCGATTGCTCGCCGGCCCTTTTGCCGTCCCCACATCCTCAACCGCCCATCCGCATGTCGGAAGGCGATCCTGCGATCACCCTGGATTTCCTTTTGGCGGGCCCCGGAAAGAACCCTCCCCGCCACCTCATCAGGCCCAAATCATGCGCCGCCGCGCGCCGTCTTCCTCACCGCCGCAACCATCCCCATTTGGGTCCTTGCTCAGCCGTTATTCCTCCGGGGCCTCCAAAACCTCCCTTTCAACCGCTAAAAAGACTTCCTCCACACTTCGTTCACGAACATCCGCTCGTTGAGCCGCAATTCATGCACTTGTAGCAGGCGCCGTTGCGCACCATGATGCATCCGCAGTCCGGACACGGAGGCGCATCCGCCTGATTCACGAATGCCGCGCGCACGCCGCCGTCCTTGCCGTCCTTCAGAAGCGACGGCGAATCGGAAATCACACGAAGCGTCGGCTTGCTCTCCGGGATGCCGGCAGCCTCCTGCTCAATAATCCCGACTTCGCGTTTCGCTTCCTCGTCGAGGAACTTCGACGCGAGCCATCGGAACAGGTAATCGATGATCGATTTCGCGTACGGAATCTGCGGATTCTTGGTGAATCCCGACGGCTCGAAACGCATATGCGCGAACTTGTCGACCAGGAACTGCAGCGGCACGCCGTATTGCAGCGCATACGAGATCGCCGTCGCGAACGAATCCATCAGGCCCGAGATCGTCGAGCCCTGCTTCGACATGCTGATGAAGATTTCGCCAGGCTTGCCGTCTTCGTACATCCCCACCGTGATGTAGCCTTCGTGCCCGCCGATATCGAATTTGTGCGTGATCGATCGGCGTTCGTCGGGGAGCTTGCGACGCGAAAGCCGACCGTCGTCTACGGTCGCGACGACAACCTTTTCTGCCGCTTTGACGGCGGCTTCGGACTTGCCGGTGTTGAGCGGCTGCGTGCGCTTGGATCCGTCGCGATAAATCGCCACGGCCTTGAGGCCCAGCTTCCACGCGCTCATGTAAGCTTCGGCAACGTCGTCGGGCGTCGCGTCCGCAGGCATGTTGATCGTCTTCGAGATGGCGCCCGAGATGAACGGCTGAACCGCGCCCATCATCTTGAGATGGCCCATCCAATGGATCGTCCGCGAGCCTGCGCGCGCCTTGAATGCGCAGTCGAACACGGGAAGATTCGTGTCCACGAGATGCGGCGCGCCTTCGATCGTCTCGTGCTCGTCGAGATGTTCGACGATTTCCTGGATTTCCTTCGAATCGTAGCCCAGGCGTTTGAGCGCGCGGGGCACTGTCTGATTGACGATTTTCAGCATCCCGCCGCCGACCAGCTTCTTGTACTTGATTAGCGCGATGTCGGGCTCGATGCCTGTCGTGTCGCAGTCCATCATGAACGCGATCGTTCCCGTCGGCGCGATCACGGTCGCCTGCGAATTGCGATAACCGGCCGTCTGGCCCAGACGCAGCGCATCGTCCCATGCTTCGCGCGCTGCCCGCAGGAGATCGAGCGGAACGTACGAGGAATCAAGCTTGTAGGCGTGTCCGCGATGGCGCTCGATAACCTTCAGCATCGGCTCGCGGTTGTTCGCATATCCCGCAAACGGTCCCATCTGCTCCGCGACGCGCGCCGATTGCAGATAGGCTTCTCCAGTCATCAGCGCGGTGATCGCCGCCGCGTAGCTGCGACCCTGGTCGGAATCGTACGGCATCCCGAGCGCCATCAGCAGCGCGCCGAGATTGGCGTAGCCGAGGCCCAACTCGCGATAATCGCCGGCGTTGCGCGCGATTTCCGGAGTCGGATACGACGAATTGTCGAGCACGATATCCTGCGCCGTGATCACCACGTCGACCGCGTGGCGAAACGCGCGCACGTCGAACTCGCCGCGATCGTCGACGAATTTGAGCAGGTTGAGCGACGCGAGATTGCATGCGGAGTTGTCCAGATGCATGTACTCGCTGCACGGATTCGACGCGTTGATACGTCCGGTGTTCGGGCACGTGTGCCAGAGGTTGATCGTCGTATCGAACTGCATCCCGGGGTCGCCGCACGCATGCGCGGCTTCCGCGATCGCCTTCATCAGCGCGCGCGCATGGTATTCTTCGGCGACTTCGCCGCTTTTGACGAAATGCGTCCGCCAGGTCGTGTCGTTCACGACGGCGCGCATATAGTCGTCGCTGACACGCACGGAGTTATTCGCGTTCTGGAAGAAAACGGAACTGTACGCAGGGCCGTCAAGCGAGCCGTCGTAGCCCGCATCAATCAACGCCCACGCCTTCTTTTCCTCGTCCTGCTTGCAGGTGATGAAATCCATGATGTCGGGATGGTCGACGTTGAGCACCACCATCTTGGCGGCGCGGCGCGTCTTGCCGCCCGACTTGATCACGCCCGCAGAAGCATCGGCGGCCTTCATGAATGACAGCGGCCCCGAGGCGGTCCCGCCCGACGAGAGCTTCTCGCGGCACGATCGGAGCGCGGACAGATTCACGCCCGAGCCCGATCCGCCTTTAAAGATCATGCCTTCATTGCGATACCAGTTCAGGATCGATTCCATGTTGTCCTCAACCTTGAGGATGAAGCAGGCCGAGCATTGAGGCTTGGGATCGATTCCAACGTTGAAATAGACCGGACTGTTGAACGACGCTTTCTGACTGACGAGCAGATGGGTCAGTTCGGCGCGGAAGGTCTCGCGCGCATCCGAGCTCGCAAAGTAACCCTGGCGGTCGCCCCATCCCGCGATCGTATCGACCACGCGCGCAATAAGCTGGCGGACCGAAGTCTCGCGCTTGGGCGTTCCGAGCTGGCCGCGGAAGTATTTCGATACCACGACGTTGGTCGCCGTCTGCGACCAGGTGCGCGGTACTTCAACGTCCTTTTGCTCGAAGACCAGCCGGCCATCTTCGCCGGATATCACGGCGGTACGAAGCTCCCACTCGACCTCGCTCATCGGATCGACGCCCGGTCGGGTGAAGAATCGATTCAGGGTGATTCCTCGCAGATTCGACGATACGGTACCCGGCGTGGATTCCCTGGATTTCAAAACTGTGCCGTCCATTTCCGGTACTCCTGCCGCCATCAGACTCCTCCCCCATCCACTCTACGATCGCCGTTTCTTCTCCGCTCCGAAGGTCAGCAGGTATTAGTTTGCGATACCTGCTTCGTTGTGATGGCGGTCACTATCGCGCGCCCGAGGGCCAGCGTCAACTGGAACTTGATACGCAATATGTAGTGGCCGATCGTTTGTCCACAAACTATATGTTAGGCCTGTGGATAAGCTTTGACAAATCTTCGCTCCAGCTATTATCGTAAAGAAATCGTATCAATTAAATTAGCTTTTCTAATTCTTTGGCGGCGGTGCGGAAGCAAAAAGTCTTGCAATAACAAGCTGCGCGAGACAACCCGAGCCTGGGCGTCACGAATTCAGAATCAGAATCCGCGTGCGACCGTTTTCGCACATCCTTGCGGAGGACTATCTTGTGGACCGTGGGGAAAACTTCCCGACCGCGAATTCCCAGTCCCATATCCAGCGCGCTTGCTCCCCTGCTCGATCGGCTCGACAAGGAGGGTCATTTCGATTCCGTGCGGCTGATGCGCGTATGGCCGCAAGTCGTCGGCGAGACGATCGCGCGGCGCACCGAAGTTCAGTCGCTAAAATTCCATACAGCGGTGATCAAGGTTTCGGGCGCGATGTGGATTCAGGAGTTGAACCTGATGAAGACGCAGATTCTGGCGCGGCTTCGTGATGCGCTCGCCGATGACGCGGTGCGCGATATCCGTTTCGTCAAGGGAACGCTGTCGCGCCGCGAGCGTCCACGGCTTCGCGCGGTACCGCGCGCGACGCGCTATTCGGTTGATCTCTCCGATTTGAAAGACCCCGAACTAAGACGGGCATTCGAGAACCTGCTCGAGGCCTGGGGCCGCGCTGGCCGATAAAGACCTGCTCCCAGGAGTGTTGTTTCAGTGGGACAGGCGTCCCTGCCTGTCTTTTGCCGCACTGCGCACGCGCAGCTTCTTTTGGCCCTGTCTCACAGCGTAGCAGGCGCTTTAGGCTGTTGAGCGCGTGAAAAAATCAACCCTCACCCTGCCCTCTCCCTGGTCAGGGAGAGGGGTGCTCGATTCTTATCTGGTGGCCCCCTACTGCGTCGGAGGGGTCCAGTTGCGGCCGTCGAAATGAGTAATAGTGAGCTTCTCGATATCGACGCCGTCGAGGCATCGCACGTTGACCGTCATCTTCGACGGATCGGTCGCGCGATTACGCAGCGGACTGACGCCGCAAACTTTGCAGAAGTAGTGGCGCGCTCGGCCGGTCCCCCAGATATACGTTGACATCGCGTCACGCGACGTCAACATCCGGAGCTGCCCGGGTTCGATTCGCCAGTGGAGAAAGCCGGCTTTGGAGCAGATCGAGCAGTTGCATTCGAGGGCGGATTCGAGCTCTCCGTCAACCTCGAACTTGATGGCTCCGCAATGACATCCGCCGCGATAGACAGGCATTCAGATTACCTCCGCGACCGCGAATTCCGGCGCTGACAGACAGGCAGGGACTCCCGTCCCACTGAAAGAGAAGTCGATTAACGTTGGAGCGCCTGAGCCGGCCTAGCGCTCCATCTCCTGCATCTTTTGATCGAACTCGCGCAGCTTCGCCAGGCGCTCGTCGGCGGGTTGCACACCCTTTTTGCGCGCAGCAGCAAGTTGCACGGAATGCTGCGTGGGAAGCTCGCCGCCAATTTTCTGCAAGGCTTCCTGCGCCAGCCGGCGAACCATCTCGCTGGAATCTTCGGCGACGATTTGCGTCAGGATCTCGTTGGCCCTGTCGCTCCCAATCTCGCCCAGCGCGAATACCGCCGTACCACGAGCGCGTTCGTCGTCTCCGGCCTGCCGCTCTTCCTGAAGGTATTGAATGACAGGCAGCGCGCCGGATACGTCGGCGATTCGCCCGAGCGCCGCAGTAACGTGAAGCTTGACGGGAGGCTCAGTCGAGCGAAGGAACAACATCTGCGACATCGGTACTACGGCCTCGTTGGCCTGACGCGCGCCGATTACGTCGACGGCCTTCATCCGCACGCGGATATCGGGGTCCGAAAGGGCCTGGATGAGGATTTTGTTAACCTCGGGATCCTGAAGATCGCGGAGCTTCTTCAACTCCTGGACGCGCACTTCCGGGTCCGCGTCTTTCATCCCCTGTTTCACGTCCTTTAGGATACGGAACGGCGATTCGGATTCCTGGCGCTTGTTTATGTCGTCGATTCCCGCCTGGACCTTGCCCTGATGGGACATCGGATTGTTGCTAAGCGCGCTGCCGGTCCCAAGCCCGCCGAGCTGTGCGAACGCCGGCCGTGGGATCGCGGCGGCGGCCATCAACAAAAGAGCAGCGCCTGTCGCTATTCGCATCCGAGACATTTCGCACCCCTCCAGAAACTGGCAAAAATTATCCGGAATGCGAAGTTTCATTGCAAGTGAGGACGGTCTGAGAAGTACGCGGCGTGGTCGGTGCATCGTAGCGAAGCTCTTTGCGCTGGTCCTGATAGCGTGCCTTGCGAGCCCGCCAAGCGACTTCGCCGTTCTTTCGCCAGCCAGTGCGTCTGACAAATCCGCGTCGGATACCGCACCGCAGCAGCTTCCCAGCAACGTCGAACCGCCCCGCTACACGCCCGGAAGCAATCCATTTCACGACGGGGAGCGGCTCCTTTATCAGGCGTCGTGGCTCGGGATTCCGGCCGGCGGCGCCCGCATCGAGATTCATCGCGACGCGGCCTCGGGTGGGCGCGGGAGATGGCGAATCGAGGCGTGGATCCAGACCAATCGGGCCGTCGATGTAGTTTTTCGGATGCGCGACTACGCGCGCGAAACTTTTTTCGACGGGACTTTTCGCCCGGTCGATTTTCTGTTCGCCCAGCGCGAGAACAAGCGGAAAATCGATTATCGCGTTGCATTCGACCGTCCGCCCGGAGTCGCAACCGCGTCGCGCATAAAGCGCAGCGGTACTGAAACGCACAGCTTCCGGACAATTAACTCCTTCGGGCCCGCGTCGGGCGCGGTGATGGCGCTGTCGCAGCAGCTTCGCCCGGGCGACAACGTCGCGTTTGACGTGATCGCGGGAACGAATCGATACGTTTTCGCTTTCGACATAGCGGGAGCCGATAAAATCTCGACCGCTGCCGGGACCTTCGACGCGGTCAAGATCGTGCCCGCCGTTTCGTGGACCAGCAACGAATCGATGCGCACGGAGACTCGCGCCACGACCGTCTGGGTTTCGACGGATGCGCGCCGGCTCCCGGTGCGTATCGAGTCGCAAGCGTTTTTCGGAGTAGTTCGCGCAGATTTGGTGGCCGTGGAAAATTGACGATCGCTGCGTTACGCCGACTATCGCTAATAGAATGAAATGATGGCTCGAAAGTCGTAGACTTTACCGATACGCGACCCTCGGCGTCGCGAAGCGACGGAGGTCACCGTGAGCGGCGGGAAGTTCGACTTCATAATCGTGGGCGGCGGAATCGCCGGGGCTTCTGCGGGATACGCACTCGCCGCGCGCGCCAAAGTCATCCTGCTCGAACGCGAACGCGTGTTCGGATATCACACCACGGGACGCTCGGCTGCGCTTTATCTCCGAACCCACGGCCCGGACGTTATCAGGGCGATCGCCCGCGGAAGTCAGACGTTTTTCCTGAATCCTCCGCCGGGATTCACCGAAACTCCGCTGGTCACGCCGCGAGGCGT
>DASPQU010000004.1:0-2960 GCA_035624805.1 Binataceae bacterium (SeqCode)
CGCCGAGTACTTCCGCGACGAAGAAGGCCGCGACGTTCTTCTGTTCATCGACAACATTTTCCGATTCGTGCAGGCGAACTCCGAAGTCTCGGCGCTGCTGGGTCGTATGCCGAGCGCCGTCGGTTATCAGCCGACTCTCGGCACCGACATGGGCGAGCTTGAAGAGCGCATCACGACGACCAAGAAAGGCGCGATCACGTCAGTCCAGGCGATTTACGTTCCGGCGGATGACTACACCGATCCTGCGCCGGCGACTACGTTTACGCACCTCGACGCAGTCACCGCTCTCGATCGTAAGATCTTCGAAAAAGCGATTTTCCCCGCCGTCGATCCCCTCGCCTCAACCTCGCGTGCGCTCGATCCGCAGGTTGTCGGAGAAGAGCATTACGAAGTAGCGCGCGGCGTGCAGGCGATGTTGCAGCGCTACAAGGATTTGCAGGACATCATCGCGATTCTCGGGATGGACGAGCTGTCGCCCGAAGACAAGCTGACCGTCGCCCGCGCGCGCCGCGTCGAGCGCTTTCTATCGCAGGCGATGTATGTCGCCGAGCCGTTCACCAACATCCCGGGCGCGTACGTGCCCCGCAAGGAGACCGTGCGCGGCTTCAAGGAAATCCTCGACGGCAAGTGCGACGACCTGCCGGAGCAGGCGTTTTATCTCGTCGGCACGATCGATGACGCGCGCGCCAAGGCGGATCGTCTGGCGCGAGGCGAGGCGCGCTGATCGTCGCGATCGCGGCGACTGATCGGAATCGGCGATGGCGTCAACATTCACCCTGCGACTCGTCACTCCAACCGGAATCGTCTTCGAAGGCGAGGTCGACCAAGTCAACGCGTTCGGTCCGCTCGGCGAATTCGGCGTCCTGCCCGAGCACATCAATTTCATAACCTCGCTCGCGCCGGGAATCGCGGAAATAAAGATGGTCGGCGGCGACGTGCTCAGATACGTCATCTCGGGCGGATTCGCTGAGGTGAAGGACGGCGAGATGACGCTTCTCGCCGACGGCGCCGAGTCGCCGGAATCTCTGAATCGCGCGCAGGTCGATGAAGAACTCACCGCCGCCGAGGCGACCGTATCGGCGATGAATTCGTACGACCCGGCTTACGTGGATGCGAGCAGCGCGCTGATGCTCGCGCGTGCCCGCCGCGAAGCGACAGAACTGAAATCCCGCGCCTGATCCGGCTCGATTCTGTAACTCTCCTATTCCGAAGTCGGATCGGAAACGACCCCGGCGAAGAGCATCGCTCCCGTTTGGCGATCCGTGATCGCAAGAAAGAAGGGATGATCAATAATCATCTCAAACGGTTCGGGGTGCGGATGTACAAGGGCGCTACTGGCCACTCCGACAACTACAGCAGTTGCCGCGGCAGCTTCGGTGCCCTTTTCGTCAAGCTTCATGTAGGTTTTGTGCTCGACGGCTGTGATCTTCAGCGGCGTTCGGTTTTGCGGAATTCGCGAGAAATCGGCGTCGTCGCGGAATGCGACGCCCATTCCGATGCTCGCTAGCGCATTGTTCATCTTGGCGCCCCAGCGTACTTCGAATTTCGGCAGGACTACCTCTCCCGGCGTGCGGCGCATCTGGTTCGTCCACCCGAGCCAGTGCTTGGAATCGAGCGAGTTGAGGAACTGCGGCGCGGCTTTTGAATCGCGGTTGCGTGGAAGAAAAACATACATTCCCAAACGCCCGCTTCCGTAGGGAAGCCTGACGGCCTGAAAATCATCGGTTTGCAAATAATCATAGTCACCGCTTTGGGCCATCATAGGGGTTTTCTTGACCTCGCCGTTGGGCAGATGAAAATCGCGAGGCTTGGTCAGCTTGGCGTCGAAAGTGCGTGACCATTCGCCTTTGAAATAAACCGCATTGGTCAGCACCAGCGCAGTGAACTCATTGAGTTCGCCCGGCGACACGATTTCCGGAATCTTTCCGTGAGTATTCTTGTCGCACCAGGCGTTGATGGTATCGGCCGCGCCTTTCGCGTCCCTGAAATTCAGGTTTTTCGCGGTTGCGGAGTAATACTCCAGGGTGATGTCTTGGAAATTCTTCTGGAGCGGAACGCCCGGCCATATTGCGTTGGCGATATCCAATTGCAAAGCTTTGTCTGCGCTCTTGAGTCCGCTGAGTTCCGACTTGTAACCGGCGTTCAGCTCTTTGTCGCTGAGCGACGAAATGCCCAACGTCGCGGCCATCGCTGTTTTCGTTTTGCCATCCGCGCCGTTGTAGGTCATCGCAAGCGCCGACGCGAGGCTGATCGGCGAGATGATGAGATTCTCTTTTTCCGCTTGCGGCGAAAGCGTCTTCAGAAGTCGCAACCCGAAATCGTTCGCCGCTTCCGCAACTTTGAATTGAGAAGGCTCGGGAATCGCGGGCTCGTCTGCTGCGGCAACAGCGGCGCTCGCTGTGACCATGAAGGCTGCAACTGCAATACAGATTACGATTCTGGACAATCGCATTTGGCCCTCCGACTGATAGATCACCCTTTATGACTATCGGAGAGCAAACGCGAGTGGGTAAGTAGATGCCTTAGATGCGGCGTCCGAGGATGAGCAGGTCGCGTTCGATGCCGTCGAGTTCGGCGACGCGCGGGAGATGTGCCCAAATCTCGAATCCGAAACCTCTGAACAGAGCGAGGCTCGGCTCGTTGTGTCCGAAGATGAATCCAAGCAGCGTTTTGATCCCCAACTGCGGCGCGCGTTCGAGCGCGCGCTGCAAGAGAATCCTGCCGAAGCCGCGTCGATGCGCGCGCGGCGCGACATACACTGATAGCTCCGCAGTGGCCTTGTACGCGGGCCGTCCATAGAACGACTGAAAGCTCAGCCACCCGCAGATCGCGCCCGCGTCTTCGATAATCCACAGCGGTCGATGGTCCGGCGAATGCTCCTCGAACCACGCGCGTCGACTCTCGACGCTTACGGGATCGAGGTCGGCGGTCGCCATCCGCCCCGGAATCGCAGCGTTGTA
>DASPQU010000005.1:0-7864 GCA_035624805.1 Binataceae bacterium (SeqCode)
GACTGGCCCAGCTACAGCCGCGTCCGCTCGCATGCGGCTCGCGCGATAGCGCGGCGCGCCATGAAGATGCTTGCGCGCGCTCGCTGATCTACCAGAAGCAAGGAAAGGAATGGCGCTGCTGCCTCGATGACCGATTCGAAACCGCTACTACCGTCAATTAAAACACAGGTCCCGGGTCCTCGTTCAAGAAAAGTCTTTGAAGAAGAACAGCGCCATATAGCGCCCGGACGCCAGCGTATCTCACTGCTCGCCGGAGTCGCCTTCGACCACGGAAACGGCGCGACGCTGACCGACGAGGACGGCAACGTCTACCTGGATTTCTTTGCCGGGGTCGCGGTCGCCAGCCTCGGCCATGCCCATCCGACGTTTGCAAAGGCAATTGCGGAGCAGGCTTCGCGTCTGATGGTCGGTACATTCGCGACCAGGCAGCGCGCCGAAGCGTTCAAACTTCTCGGCCAAGTGGCGCCCGACGGTCTGAATCGCGCCCATCTCTATAGCGGTGGGGCCGAGGCCGTCGAAGCTGCCCTGCGCCTCGCGCGTTCTGCAACGGGCAAGCACGAGGTTGTCAGCTTCTGGGGCGGATTCCACGGCAAGACCGGAGGCGTGATCGGTCTTATCGGCGACGAATCCAAGCAGGGATACGGTCCTCTTCCCGGTGGCCGTTACCAGGTGCCTTATGCCGATTGCTATCGATGCCCCTTGAAGCTCGATTATCCAAAATGCGGACTCGCGTGCGTCGATTTCGCGCGTGAGCAGATAAAGAACAGTTCGGCAGGCGAGATCGCCGCGGTTCTGGTCGAGCCGATGCAGGGCACCGCCGGCAATGTCATCCCTCCCGACGATTGGCTTCCCGCTATCAAATCGGTGGCGAAGGACAACGGCGCGATGCTTATCGCCGACGAGATGATCACCGGCTTCGGACGCACGGGAAAGATGTGGGGCGTCGAGCACAGCGGCACGAAACCCGACATCGTCACGGTCGGCAAAGGGATGGGATGCGGATATCCGGTTTCGGGCGTGCTCTTGAGCGACGAACTCGGAAAAGCGATGCCATTCGGCAAGCCCAGCGCCTCATCTTCGAGCTATGGCGGAAATCCGCTCGCCGCGGTCGCGGTCTCCGAAACGATCAAGACGATCAAGCGCGAAAATCTGGTCGAGAATTCGCGGCGTGTCGGCGCGGCGATGCTCGGGCGGATGGCCGCGCTCAAAGAGAAATACGAATTCGTCGGAGACGTTCGCGGGCGCGGACTGATGATCGGGATGGATCTGGTACGCGACCTGAAGACTAAAGCGCCGCTGGCCAAGCGCGTCACGGAGCTGATCTTCACGGAATCGCTCAAGCGCGGCCTCCTCATCATGGGATACTTTCCGCGCGTGCGGATAAATCCGCCGCTGGTGATTACCGAAGAGCAGGCGGAGGCTGGCGTGGAAATCCTCGACGAGGTGTTCGCCCACGTGCGCGACCACGTCGACTGGCGCTCCGCCGCCTGAACGTCGCAGCTCGTCTTAATCAAAGCAGCCTGCGTCGTCATTCCGGCGCAGGTTGCCGAAGCGAGGAATCGCGGCGCGTCTTGTTGAAGGCAGACGCAGTGGATCCGGGATTCCTCTCTCCGAAGACTTCGTTCGGAATGACGATCTCCATTCCCCCGTGAGCTTGGCTAACAAGAGCGTGTGCGGTTTACGTGAATCAAATCCGCCGCTGATATAATGTCGTACCTCTTATGCACTGGACGACAGCCCGGATACGTCAATCGTTCCTCGATTTCTTTCGCGAGCGCGATCACGCGATTGTTCCGTCTGCTTCGCTCGTTCCGAAGGGCGACCCTACCCTGCTCTTCACCAACGCCGGGATGGTCCCTTTCAAGGACTATTTCCTCGGCGTGCGGACCGCGCCCTACAAGCGCGTGGCAGACTGCCAAAAATGCCTGCGCATCTCCGGCAAGCATAACGACCTCGAAGCCGTTGGCCGCGACACCTACCATCACACGTTCTTCGAGATGCTCGGCAACTGGTCGTTCGGCGACTACTACAAGCACGAAGCCATCCAATGGCATTGGGAACTTGTCAACGGCGTATGGGGAATCGACGCGTCCCGGCTGTGGGCGACGGTCTACAAGGACGATAACGAGGCCGAGCAGGCGTGGCTCGATTTCAAGTTCCTGCCGCGCGAGCGCGTTCTGCGCTTCGGCGAGAAGGACAATTTCTGGGAGATGGGCGAGACGGGACCGTGCGGCCCGTGCTCTGAGATTCATATCGATCGCGGCGTCGAGGCCTGCGACGGCAAGCCCCATCTGGGGCAGGCATGCGCCGTTAACGTCGACGGATGCTCGCGGTTTATCGAACTCGGCAACCTGGTTTTCATCCAGTACAACCGCGACAATTCGGGCGCTCTGACGCCGCTTCCGATGAAGCACGTCGATACGGGAACGGGACTCGATCGCGTCGCATCTGTCCTGCAGACCTTCGAGCGAAAATCGCCCCGCCCGCTCGGCAACTACGATACTGACCTCTTCCAGACCATCATCCGCAAGATCGAGGAGGCCGCGCGGAAGTTCGGTGCGGAAGAGCGTTACGGCAAGAGCGAAACGATCGACATCTCGTTCCGCGCGATCGCGGATCACGCCCGCACTATCGCATTTCTCGCCGCCGAAGGCATTTTCCCCGGAAACAGCGACCGCGAGTACGTGATGCGCCGAATCGTCAGACGCGCCGCTCGCCACGGCCGCTACTTGGGGATTCATCGCCCGTTCCTCGCTATGGCCGTTGAGGGCGTCAACGAATCGATGGGCGACGCGTATCCGGAATTGCGCGAGCACGCGAAACGGACGGCTGATGTCGTCGGCCAGGAGGAGGAACGCTTCGGCGAAACGCTCGATCGCGGTCTGGAACTGATAGACGCCGAGCGCAAACGCCTCAAGGACTCCGGCAAGCATACGCTTGCAGGCGAAGTCGCCTTCAAGCTTTACGATACCTACGGATTCCCACTCGACCTCACGGAAGATGTCCTGCGCAGTGACGCGATCGATGTCGACACCGCCGGTTTCGAGCGCCTGATGGAAGAGCAGCGCGAGCGGGCCCGCGCAGCGCGCAAAGATAGTAGCCTCGGGCCTGAGCTGATTCTGGGGGCCGAGTTGAAGTCGCGTTTCGTCGGTTATCGCGCGACCGAGGGCGCGTCGGAGATCCTCGCAGTGTCGGCGACGGGCGGCAATTCGATTGCGATCGTCGTGGCGGAGACGCCTTTCTATCCCGAGGGCGGCGGCCAAGTCGGCGATCGCGGCGTGATCGAGTCGGGATCGGGCTCGATTCTGGAAATCACCGACACGCGAAAAGCCGACGGTGCGATCGTTCACGTCGGCAGGATTCTCCACGGCGATGCGCGTGACTTCGCCAAGGGCGCGCACGTGCGGCTCAAGGTCGATGCGGCCCGGCGCGAAGCAACGATGCTCAACCATAGCGCCACGCACATCCTGCATTACGCGCTGCGCGATATCCTCGGAACGCATGTTCATCAGGCGGGTTCGCTCGTCGAGCCCGCCCATCTGCGCTTCGATTTCCATCACACCGGCAAAATCTCCGAAAGCGACCTGCGGACGATCGAAGACGAGGTCAACGCCCGTATCCGCGAAAACGCTCCCGTCACGACCGAAGAGATGGCCTACGACGACGCGATCAAGGCCGGCGCGCTCGCGTTTTTCGGCGACAAGTACGGCGACCGCGTCCGCGTGGTCAAAATGGGCGACTTCTCGGTCGAACTGTGCGGCGGCACCCACGTCGACAACACCGGGCGAATCGGACTTCTCAAGCTCGATTCTGAATCCGGTATCGCGGCTGGAGTTCGTCGCGTCGAGGCGATGACCGGTCGCGGCGCGCTAGACGCCATTCGTGAGCGCGAAAAGATCCTCGGCGAGATAGCGAGCCATCTCGGAGCCCGCGATACGCAGGCGATCGAGCGCCTTGAGAAACTCCTTGCACGCGAGAAGGAACTGGAGAAAAAGCTTCGCCAATTGGAGCAGAAGCTCGCCTCGGGCGGCGGCGGAAGCGCTGAAACCGTGTCGGACGCCGGAGGCGTTAAGATCGTAACGCTTGCGGTCGAAGGCGTCGAAGCGCCGGCGCTGCGCGAAATCGCAGATCGACTGCGCCAGAAATATAAGTCGTGCGTGGTCGCGATCGGCTCATCGATCGATTCGGAGAAAGCCGCGCTCGTCGTCGCGGTGACGCCCGACCTGACCGCCAGGGTCAAGGCCGGCGATATCGTCAAGCGCATTGCGCCGATTATCGGAGGTTCCGGCGGGGGTCGCCCCGACTTCGCGCAGGCGGGCGGCAAGGAGCCGTCGAAGCTCGGACAGGCGCTGGACCGCGTCCGAACGGTGATCTCCTAGGAAGCTTTGCACAAGGCAAAATCATTCCGGACCCCCTTCCTAACCTTCCCCCGCAAAAGATTGCGAGGGAAGGAATCGGAATTTTAACCCGCGTTGTTGTTGCGGGCCGAGCGTCTTATTCCTGCCCCCGCGTTTAGTTGCGGGGGAAGGTTAGGAAGGGGGTCTGAAGCGCACCTGTGCAGAGCTTCCCTAGGCGCGCCGTTTGATAAATTTGAGTTACGCCCCAACAAAGATTAACAGGTCAAGCCTGTTCTTCTGTCTATTCCCCAGAGCTGCGTCCTTCTAAATCCGCTGCTGAGCGATTACACTGTTTCGCCATAGGAAGGCCGCGGCTAAACCCAATTCCTGGCGCGGCCGGCGCGAACCCGGATAAGAGGTTGGAACCCGCCATTAGTCAATTAGCCACTGAAGACGCTCTCGAGCTTCACTTCGACGAACATCGATTGTTCACGGACCTGCTCGGACAGCATGACGCGAACCTTCGTACGATCGAGCAGACGCTCGGGGTCCGAATCTCTGCAACAGGCACCTCGCTCAAGATATCCGGCGCCCATGCCGAACAGGCGCTGGCCGGAAGGCTGCTCGGCGACCTCTACGATCTCCTCAAGCGCGGGCACACGATTTATCCGAGCGACGTCGAATACGGCATCCGTATCTTGCGCGGCGACCGCAACGCCGACCTCAAGGATATCTTCCTCGACACTGTCTATATCTCCGCGCATAAGCGCGTAATCGCCCCCAAGAGCATCCATCAGAAGCTCTATATCGACGCGATCCGCAGCTACGATATCGTTTTTGGGATCGGCCCTGCCGGGACGGGCAAGACTTACCTTGCGATGGCGATGGCGCTGGCGGCGCTGATGAAAAATCAGGTCACGCGGATGGTGCTCTGCCGTCCCGCTGTCGAAGCGGGAGAACGCCTCGGCTTCCTGCCCGGCGATCTGGCCGAAAAGGTCAATCCGTACCTGCGTCCCTTGTACGACGCGCTGCATGACATGGTCGATTTCGATCGCGCGCGGCGGATGCTCGAGCGCGGGACCATCGAAGTCGCGCCGCTCGCTTTCATGCGCGGTCGAACCCTGAACGATTCCTTCATCATCCTGGACGAAGCGCAGAACACGACCACCGAACAGATGAAGATGTTCCTCACGCGCCTGGGCTACAATTCCAAAGCCGTCATTACCGGCGACGTGACCCAAATCGACCTTCCGAGCGGAAAACTCTCCGGTCTGAAGGAGGCGCGCACGGTTCTGGGGCAAACGCCCGGGATCAAGTTCATTCATTTCGACGAACGCGACGTGGTGCGCCATCGATTGGTCTCGGCGGTGATATCCGCTTACGAAGCGTTCAATCGCGGCGAATCCACCGGCGGCGAGCCGGGTCCCAACGGAACAGCGTAGAAAGGACGCGCGCCCTTGGCGGTCGATCTTCGATGCGACATAGCGCGGGCGTGTCCGTATGCCCGCGCGCTGGAGCGCTCTGCGTATCAGGTGATGCGCTCGCAAAAGCTCGATAGATGCGAACTCTCGATTTCGCTGGTTTCGGACGCCGCGATTCGGCGGCTGAATCGCGATTATCGCCACAAGGACAAGGCGACCGACGTGCTTTCCTTCTCCCAGGTCGAGGAGCGCGAAGCGACGCGGCCGGATCCGAACAAGGTGGCGAACCGTCCGGAGACCGTGCTGGGCGACATCGTGATTTCGATCGATACCGCCGCGCGTCAGGCGCAGGAATACGGAATCGGCCTCGACGAGCGCCTTTGCACGCTTTTGATTCATGGCTTCCTGCATCTAATCGGCTACGACCATGAACGATCGGCGCGCGACGAACGCCTGATGCAGGCGCGAGAACGGGAACTGGCAACGATTCTTGGCATGGCGCCTGCCCTCAAAACGCATTCCAGTCGTCCACCCTCGAAGCGCGTGCGCGCAGGAAAGGCCGCCCGATGAGACGCGAACGTCCGGCGATTCCGAGTGCCGCGATGCTGACACACTTCACGCGTTCCTCCGGCGCGGCCTCGGCGCTCGACAACCTCTTACGCATCCTGGATGACGGCGTCGTACGGGGCGCATCTCGGATGATTCGCGGCGGGCGCCGGACGGTCTGCCTGTTCGACGCGCCGTTGACGGAGCTCGGCTCTCTTCTTTCTGAAAAGAATCGACGACGCTACGAACCGTTCGGCATCGCAATCGACAAGCGCTATGCCTTCAGGATGGGCGCGCGGCCCGCGATATACATGCCATGGCGTGAAGCGCGTGCAATCATTAATCCTGACGATATGTGGCGCGTGGTAGGCATCGATCTCGGGCGCAATCCGCCGCTCGACTGGAGCTTCGAGCGTGAATGGCGCCTTAGCGGCGACCTCGCGCTCGACCGGCGACTGTGCGTCGCGCTGGTGAAGAGCTGGCGCGATGCAGATGCGGTATTCGATCATTTTGCGGGCCATCCGCCGTGCGCGGGCGTGCTTCCGGTCGGAGAGCTGTTCGAGTCATCGTGAAGATATCCGCGAACACATTGACGCGCGCGGCGCTGGCGATCGTAAGCGGGTTCGCTTTGGCGCTCGCGTTCCCGAAATTCGATTTAAGCCCTCTGGCCTGGGTTGGCTTTGTTCCCCTGTTTTACGCGTTCGAAGGCGAGTCGCTGAAACGCGTGCTGGGATGGTCGTACCTGGCCGGCGTCGCGTGTTACTCGGCGTCGCTTTACTGGGTCGTCATCACGCTCACGACCTTCACGGAAGTCCGCTTCGTGCTCGCGGTCCTGCCGATGCTGGCGCTTGCCGCCGTCGTCGCGATCTATTTCGCGATCGCGGTTTGGGCCGGAGAATTCATCGCGCGACGTCTGCGGATTCCGATCGTCGTCACGATGCCAATCGCATGGGCCGCCGTCGAATGGGTGCGCAGCTTCTTTCCGCTCGGCTTTCCGTGGAACCTGCTGGGAGAGAGCGCGTGGCAGAATCTTGACCTGATCCAATTCGCGGAGTTCACCGGAACATACGGCGTCTCCGCCCTTATCGTTCTGTTCAACGCGACGGTCTTCGTTGTGCTGTTCCGCCGCGACAATCGCCGCGTCCAGATCGCGAGCCTGAGCGCAGTAACGCTGCTGATGGTTGCGGCACTGGTGTTCGGTTCGTACCGAGTACGCCAAGTCGAGAGCATCCGGCCGGCGGGAAAATTCCGTGCCGCGATGGTGCAGGGCAACATCCCGCAGACTCTGAAGTGGAATCCCGATTATCTGAACCAGAGTTTCAAGGTCTACGTCGACGAAACTATCGATGCATCGCGCCACGGCGTCGATGTCGTCATATGGCCCGAATCCGCCGCCGAATTCCTGTTTCAGCCCGACGATCATTATCCGCCCCAATTCGCCGACGAAGCTGCATATCGCGAGGCCACATTGAAGCTCGCCCGTGCGACGGGCGACGCATTGCTGTTTGGCGCGCCTGCGCTGGGCAGCGAGGACGGGCGTCGCGGCTTCTTCAATCGCGC
>DASPQU010000006.1:0-15992 GCA_035624805.1 Binataceae bacterium (SeqCode)
CGCGTCCCGCAGTAGTCGACCTCGGTAGCGGCACGGGGTTGTCGAGTTTGATTTGGGCGGATCGCGCCGCCAGTGTGATCGGCGTTGAGCCAAGTCGCGACATGCGCATTCAAGCCGGGGCGCGAGCTGAAAAGGCGCACGCCGAGCGCGTCAGCTTTGTTGAGGGGCTCTCGGTCGCGACGGGCCTGTCCGATGGATGCGCCGATATCGTCACGTGCTCGCAATCTCTGCACTGGATGGAGCCGGAAGGAACTTTCGCTGAAGTCGCTCGCATCCTTCGCGATGGCGGCATCTTCGCCGCGTACGATTGCGATTGGCCTCCGACTCTGAATGTTGACGCCGAGCGCGCGTACGAAGAATGCCGCGCAAAAGCCGGCAGAATCGAGGCCGAGCGCGGTATCTCTCCGCATGTGCATCAGTGGCGCAAGAGTGAGCATCTCGATCGCATCAGCGCGAGCGGTCGATTTCGCTACGCTCGCGAGGTTCTCGTTCATCACGTCGAGAGCGGCGGCGCGGAGCGATTGGTGGGCCTGATGCTGAGCCAGGGCGAAATAGCAGCGCTGCTCAAACACGGTCTGACCGAGGATGAAATTGGAATCACCGATCTGCGCCAAGCTGCTCGCCGCGCGCTGGGCGATTCAATCGTGCCGTGGTACTGGAGCTACCGCATCAGGATGGCGGTGAAGTGATACTCCGATTCCCAACCGCGTTGATTTAAGCGAACGTACGGGGAACAGTCTTCATCGAGCTGAATCGGTGAAACCGGGGGCTACCATCGTCGCGTCTCGCATTCACGCGTTTGCTGACGGCCTGCATTACGCCCGTCAAATCGCGCGACTTCTGAGCGTTTCACCCGCGATCGTCAAAGTTCATCACTTTCCGGATCGCGAGACGCTCGTTCGCGTTGCTCCAAATCCCAGCCGCCACGCGATCCTGGTTCGCTCTTTCGACACTCCCAACGCGAAGCTGATCGAAACGATTTTCGCCGCTGACGCGCTTCGCCGCGCGGGATCGAAACGAGTGACGCTGGTGGCGCCGTATCTCGCCTACATGCGGCAGGATCGCGTGTTTCATCCGGGAGAACCAATCTCGCAGCGCGTCATCGGCGATTTTCTTGGTCGCTATTTCGACGCGGTGCTCACGATGGAGCCGCATCTGCATCGCGTGAAATCCCTGAGGGAGATAATCGCCTCGCGGTCACGAGTCGTCAGCGCCGCACCCGCAATCGCGCGATGGATTCGGTCGAAAGATTGCGTGGTGATCGGTCCGGATTCCGAATCCGGCTTGATGGCGAAGTCTGTCGCAAAAATTCTTGGCGCCAGTTTCGTCGTGGGCGAAAAGACACGGATCGGCGATCGCCGCGTGAGCGTTCGATTGGGCGCGATGCCGCACGCGGGGCGCGCCGTGATCGTCGATGATATTGCCAGCAGCGGCGTCACGATGGCGGCCGCGGTACGTGCGGTCCGTGAGGCCGGTATCGCGACCGTGGACGCGGTGATCGTTCATGCCATCTTCGCACCGGGAGCGATTGAGAGCATCCGCGGGGCCGGCGCGCGACGCGTCGTCTCATGCGATACTATCGCGCACGAAACGAACGCGATCACGACAGCATCGCTGTTTGCCGATGCTTTGAAAGATTCTGAATGAAGCGGTCCGCAGCAAGCAGCCTCGCGCCAACACTCCGATTTCTCGGCGCCGCGGATACTGTTACCGGCAGCCGATTTCTCGTTTCCAGCGGCAAGGGCAGGGTGCTCGTCGATTGCGGTTTATTTCAGGGGCTGAAGGCGCTTCGTTTGCGCAACTGGGATCCACTTCCGATTGAACCTTCCTCGCTCGACGCGGTCGTAATCAGTCACGCGCATCTTGACCACAGCGGTTACCTGCCGGCGTTGTATCGCGATGGATTTCGCGAGCGCGTATTCGCGACGGAGGGAACTCACGCGCTATGCCGGGTCGTGCTGCCTGACAGCGGTCATCTGCAGGAAGAAGAAGCGAACTACGCCAATCGCAAGGGTTACTCGAAGCACACTCCCGCACTCCCGCTTTACACTGAAGACGACGCGATCGCAGCGATTCAATTGTTCAAGCCGATCGCATTCGAGAAGCAGATCGAAGTAGCTCCCGACATTACCGTGACGTTCCGACGCGCCGGGCACATCCTCGGATCGTCGAGCGTCGTCGTTGACATCGGCGCTAGTGGGTCTCGACGCGTGCTGTTCAGCGGCGATCTCGGCCGCCCGTTCCATCCGATACTGCGTCCTCCCGAGCGTCCATCGGCGGCGGACGTTATCGTGGTGGAGTCGACGTACGGCGATCGACGTCACGACGATCCGGCGTCTCTCAAGGCGTTCGAAGACGCGGTCAATCGCACCGCAGCGCGCGGCGGAGTGATCGTGATTCCGTCGTTTGCGGTCGATCGCACCGAGGTCGTGCTCTACCATCTCCGCAATCTCGTGAGAGCGAAGAGTGTCCCCGATCTGCCGATTTACGTTGACAGTCCGATGGCGCTGGCGGCGCTCAGGATCTACAAAGACGCGATCGCCCAACACAGCCCCGAAATTCGCGCGGATCTCACCTCCGACACGTTCGACGACGCCAGTTACCACGAAGCGCGAACGGTAGAGGACTCGATCGCGCTGAATTTCCTGAGCGGTCCAGCCATAATAATCTCGGCTTCGGGAATGGCCACCGGCGGACGCATCCTGCATCATCTTGCGAATCGTCTTCCCGACGAGCGCAACGCGGTCGTCCTCGTCGGCTATCAAAGCCCGGGTACGCGCGGACACTCGATGCTTACGGGACAAACGTCGATCAAAATGCTGGGACGCTACATTCCGGTGCGCGCGGAGATCGTCAACGTGCCCGCATTTTCGGTTCACGCGGACCAGCAGGAGATTCTTGACTGGCTTGCGAGCGCGGAGTCGGTGCCCGAGATAGTGTATGTCGTCCACGGCGATCCACCGGGCGCGGAGGCCCTGCGAAAATGCATCGAGGAGCGCCTGAAATGGAATGCGGTCGTCCCGCGTCATCTTGAGCAGGTGCGGATCTAGGAAATGTTTCGCGTCAAGCATCTGCCGATCGACACGCACGCCGAACACGTCATCGTGATTCACGAGCAGGCCGTACGCAGCGGCAATCTCGGGTTCAATCCTCTCGATCGCGCTTACGTGACGGGCGCGAATCCGGAGACGGGCGAAGTGCGCGAGATCACCGGTGTGCTGGATTTTTGCCGCAACACCCTTATTGAGCCTGAGGAGATGGGCTTCTCGGACCAGGCTTTTCGCGATCTCGGACTGCCGGAAGGCGCTCTCGTCAATGCGACCCTGGCGGTTCCGCCGCGCAGCGTTGATCTGGTTCGCGACAAGCTCCACGGACAGCGGCTCAAGCGGCATCACTTCGACGCGATCCTCACCGACGTCGTCGGGCATCGCTACTCGCACGTCGAACTTTCGATGTTCGTGCTGGCGACGGCTCTGCGCGGTCTGGATACGGAAGAGCTGGTGGACTACACGCGTGCGATGATCGACACGGGAACGCGACTCGATTTCGGAGCCGGACCGATCGCCGACAAGCATTGCGTGGGAGGCATTCCCGGGAATCGGACGACCATGATCGTCGTGCCGATTCTCGTCGCGCGAGGAGTCAAGGTGCCCAAGACCTCGTCGCGCGCGATTACCAGTTCAGCGGGAACCGCCGACACGATGGCGATGCTTGCCGATGTCGCGCTCAAGCCCGAGAGATTGCGTGAGGTGGTAGAAAAGGCGGGCGGATGTATCGCGTGGGGAGGCGCGCTCGAGCTCGCGCCTGCCGACGACATTCTGATAACGGTCGAGCGCCCGATGGAGATCGATACCGAGGCGCAGATGGTCGCTTCGATCCTGGCCAAGAAAAAAACCGCCGGCGCGACGCACGTCCTGATCGATATTCCCGTCGGCCCGACGGCAAAAGTTCGCACGCTCGATGCGGCGGAAGCGCTGCGCACGATGTTTATTTCGGTGGCGGAAAAAATCGATCTGAAGGTCGAGGTCTTGACCACTGAAACGCGCGGACCCATTGGTCGCGGAATCGGCCCGCGCCTCGAAGCCCTCGACGTGCTCGCGGTCCTGCGGCGCGATCCGGACGCTCCCGAGGATTTGCGTGAAAAATCGCTTTTCCTCGCGTCGCGTCTGCTGGAGATGACGGGCGCGGCGGAAGATAACGCGGGCTATCGCTCAGCTGAGGAAGCGCTTGATTCCGGCGCAGCACTGGCGGCGCTCGAACGCATAATCGAAGCGCAGGGAGTCCGCTCAATTCCGAAAGAAGCGGCATATAAACACAGGGTCGCCGCCCGCTTCGATGGTCGAATCCGCGAAATCGACAATTGGGAAATCGCGCGCGTCGCGAAACGTGCGGGCGCTCCGGCCAACGTATCTTCCGGCGTTGTGTTGCTCCGAACCGTCGGCGACGTAGTCGCGCGCGGCGAGCCGCTGTTCGAAATCCACGCCGAAAGCACTCAACAGATAGAGTTCGCGCGCGCCTACACCGACGCCCATCCGCAGATGTTTCGCTACGGATTCTGATCGCGGTCAGCCGATGTCCGATTGCGCTGCTACGTCGCGCATCGCTTCGCCCGCGTGCTCGATAACCTGATCGACATCGTCGTAGGTCATCACGGTCGACAGTGCGATCATTCCACGCGGTGCGATAAACAGCCCGTGATTGAGCGCCGCGAGATGAAAGTTCGTGATCATCGCGGCGTCCTTGCGGGCGATCGTTGGGCCGGGCGGTTCGCTCAGGAAGAAAACATTCATCAGAGAACCGACTCTTCGCACCGAGAATGGGACTTCGACGTTGCGCGCAGCTTCCTTGAGTCCCTGCGCGAGTTTCTCGCCCAGCCGATCCATCGTTTCGATTCGCTCGCGCGTGAGTTCGCGTACCGAGACCAGTCCTGCCGCGCAGGTCAATGGATTTCCGTTGAAGGTCCCCGAATGCCACATCGGATTGCGTCCGCGCGGATCGAATGCCGCCATCAGCTCGGCGCTTCCGCCGAGCGCTCCCGCGGGAAGGCCGCCGCCGATTATCTTTCCCATCATCGTGAGGTCGGGAGCGACGTCGTACATCTCCTGTGCGCCACCGACAGAGAGACGAAGCGTGATTACCTCGTCGAGCACGAACACGGCGCCCGCGCGTCGCGCCGCTTCGCAAACGCGACTCAGAAAAGCCGGCGGTGGCGGAACAACGCCGCCGGAACCAAGCACGGGTTCCAGAAAAACGGCCGCGATTTCAGAACCGCGCTCGGACAGAATTGCTTCGAAGCGGTCGGCATCGCCAAAGTCGGCGAGTATCGTCCGCTCGCCGTCGTGTCCCGCGAGCCCGATTTCAAGGTCGTCGTATGAGCCGTGATACCCGAAGCGCGCCATCAGGATGAACTTGCGGCCCGTGACCCGACGCGCAAGCTGCGCAGCCAGCATCCCGGCTTCCGTTCCTGAATTGCAGAAGCGCACTCGCTCGACGGATTTGACCCGCTCGCAAAGCATAGCCGCGAGGGCGGTTTGGGCTTCCGAGCGCGCCGGCCAAGCAGTGCCGCGCGCAGCCTCACGACGAATCGCGTCAATGATCGGAGGATAGGCGTTGCCGTGGACGAGACTGGTGTAGTTTCCAAGCAGATCGAAGTAGCGATTTCCGTCGACGTCGCACAGGAAGGCGCCTTCGCCGCGATCGATCGCGATCGGATACGGCCGGTAGAATGCCACCGACCGCGTGTCGCCGCCCGGCATCACCGATTCCGCGCGCTTCGCAATTGCTGCCGATCCGGGAGTGAGCGCGCGATATCGATCTTCAATTGCGTTCACGATTTTCGTCTCCCTGTTCGCACGGACTTCCGCTTAACAGGCGCCTTTGCAGGCGCCGGCGCTGGTTTGGGAATCGGTTCATAGATCGAAATGTGGACCGGGCTGGTTGCGGTGAACGGACTTCGATCCCATCCGCCGTATCGCTCGCGCAGACGCATCCCAGCGAGTCGCGCCATCAGATCGATCTCGCTCGGATAGGCAAAGCGCAACTGCACGGGAAACATCTTGACGCCGCTCGGCGTGAACAGGATGTGCTGCACGCGGACGGTTTGGTTCACGATGTCGTTCGTTGCCAGATCGAGCAGGGCATGGTCGGCCCCGATATCGATCGTTGATGCGCGCTGGCGCTGCGCGAGCAGAGAATGATCGGGATTGAACGCTTCGATCGCGAGCGCTCCGCCGGGAAGAAGGCGCCGCCCTGCGCGAGTCATGCATCGAATCTGTTCGTCTTGGCTGGTCAGCGCGAACAGCGTACTGAATGCGATATAGATGAGGCCGAATCCTCCGCCGGCGACTTTCACATCGGCGAAGTTCCCGATGGTGACGGGAATATCCGCGCCGCCCGATTTCTCGCGCATCTTTTCGACCATCGCCGGCGACGAGTCGATGCCGGATACGCGCACGCCGCGCGCCGCGAGTGGAATCGCTATCCTGCCGGTCCCGATTCCCAGTTCCAGCGCGCGTCGCTTGCCGGCAAGCGACGCAAGAAAAGCTGCGACCATTTCGGGGTCGTCGCGCTTTCCATAGAAGCGATCGTAGATTTCCGCGATCCGCTCGCCATAGGTGGTCTCATCGTATTCTGCCATGCGCGAACGAAATCAAACTGACCACTCTGCGTCAAACGAAAGATTCAGGTGCGCTCCTGAGGAACCTCTGCACAAGTAAGGAGCGCTTCCGCAGGTGCGCTTCAGACCCCCTTCCCGCCACGGCATCCTCCACCTCCTGCCGTGACATCTAATCTGTTACCCATGTTGCCGGTCTATTCTGTTACCTATCTTGCCGGTTCGTACCCCCTTCCTAACCTTCCCCCGCAACTGAACGCGGGGGCAGGGATAAGACGCTTCGCCCGCAACAACAACGCGGAGAAAACTGTCTGATTCCTGCCCTCGCAATCTGTTGCGGGGGAAGGTTAGGAAGGCGGTCCGGAATGATTTTGGCTTATTCAGAGCTTCCCTAAAGGACTGCGCCCGGGGTCAGAATTCGACAGGCAGCGCGGCCAGGACGCGAAAACGTCCGCTCTTATGCCATTGGAGCTGATTCGATCCCAGGCGCATGTTCGGAAAACGCTTGAGGAGCGCGGCGAACGCGACTTGCGCTTCGAGGCGCGCGAGACTCGCGCCGAGGCAATAGTGCGCTCCCATCGAAAACGAGAGATGCTCGTTGTGCTTGCGCGCGATATCGAAACGCTCGGGGTCGGCGAACTCGCGAGGATCGCGATTCGCAGCGCCGATCAGAACCGTCGCGATCTCCCCTTTGCGAATCGTTCGTCCTCCGATTTCGACGTCATCGGTCGCGACCTGCGGCGACGGAGCCTGAGTAGGAGGGTCGAAGCGCAGCATCTCTTCCACCGCGCTCGGAATCAGAGACAGATCGTTTCGCAAGCGCTCGTATTCGGCGGGATTCTTGAACAGCGCCAGCATCCCGTTTGCGACCAGACTGCGTGTCGTCGAATGTCCGGCTGCGAACAAAGTTTCGATCATCGTAATGATCTGGTCATCCGACATCCGCCGGCCCTTCTCTTCACCGAAAATCAGCGCGCTCACGAGGTCGTCGGCGCGTGCCGCGCGTCGTTTCGCGATCAGCCCGGAGACGTATTCGTGAAACAGCTTCGCGACACGATCGCCCTCGGCCATCATCTCAGGCGTTCGCACGATCCCGCGCGACACAACGATGCCCTCGACCCATTCGCGCAGCATCGCCCAGTCCTCGCTCGGCACTCCCAGCATCGCCGCGATAACATCGCCCGGAAGCGGATAGGCAAAATCCGCAATGAGGTCCGCCTGATGCGCGCCGGCCATCCCGTCGAGCATCGCGTTGACGCTGTGCTCTATATGCGGACGCGCCTTCGCCATCGTCTGCGGACTGAACAATCTCCCGAGCAGCCCTTTGACCCACGTATGTTCAGGCGGATCGGTGAACGAGAGCTCGAGGCTTTGAAACTTGAGCGCCGGAGCATCAGCGCCGAACTGCGAGCCGACACGCTCGAGATAGGCGACGCGGCTGAAGCGATGGTCGCGCAGGTACGAGGACGCATCCGCGTAACGCGTGATGCACCATCCCTTGAGATAATCGCTCCAGTGAACCGGATCGGTCTCGCGCAGATGGTTCAGCAGCGGATAGGGATCGGGATGGCCCGGCAGCGTCGGATCGCAATCGTCCGGGAACGCAAGTGCTTCGAGAACCGTCATCGCAATTTTGGAGTTCAGGGCAGGGCGGCGATCGCTTCGATTTCCACCAGCAGACCCTCGACCGCCAGCGACTGAACGCCGATCAGAGTCGAGGCGGGCGGGTCGACTTGAGGGAAAAGAACGGCGCGCGCCTCGCGCATCGCAGAGTAGTCGCTCTGTTTGTAGTTCACGATATAGGTATTCATCTTCACGATGTCGGACGGCTTCGCGCCGACGCCTGCAAGCGCGGCGATCAGATTTTCGGCGGCCCGCTTGATTTGGACTTTCAGATCGCCCGCGCCGACGAGGTTTCCCTCCTTGTCGACCGCCACCTGTCCTGCGATGAACACCAGTTTGCGCGCGCCCTCGACGGCCACTGAATGCGTGTATCCGCGCGGGGTGAGGAGAGTCTCGGGATTAACAAACTTCTTTTCCATACGTATTTCTCCAGCGATGTGACTTCGGCGGCGCGGAATTATTGCACGCTCGTCGGAACCACGTCGAACGAGATCACACGACGCCGCGATCGGCGAGCGCCGCCACCAGCAGATGCATATAAACCAGCCCGCCCCAGTCCGACCATGGCCGCATCAGGCGTCGAACGTCCTCATAACCAATGTTCGGATCGATTTCGAGCCATTTGCACAAGGAGTTTCGACCGCCGACGTCGTCGCCGGGAAAAATATCGACGCGACCGAATCCGCGCAGCATCACATACTCCGCCGTCCATCGACCAACCCCCGGCATCGCACACAAGGCATCCGCCGCGGCTTTGTCGTCAAGTTCCTGGATAGAAGCGAAGTCGCGATCGCTTGCGCGCGACGCCTGTTCCGCTATCCCGATCAGATAACGCCCTTTGCTGCGGCTGAGCCCGAGCGTCCGCAAATCGTCGGCGCTCGCGGCGGCGATCGCTGAGGCGTCGGGGAAGGCGCGCGATCGCGAATCGTCTTCGCCCACGATGCGTCCGTAGCGCGCCGCTATTCGATTCACCACATGGAGGCCCGCCGTCAGCGAAACAAGCTGACATGCGACTGCGTTTGTGAAGGCCTCGAAATTGGTTGGAAATCGGACCGGCTTGAATCCTCGCAGGCGCTCGGCGAGTTTCGAGAGACGACGATCGGCGCGCGCGACTCGATAAAAGTCGCTCAGGTCACGGTCCAGGCCTAGCATCCTGATGATCGTGGACTCGACCTCGCGTCGCAGATCTCGAATCGAACGATGTCCGCCGGCGACGACTTCAATTTCGGGATTCTCGCATCCGCGCGTTTGCCTAATGGCGACACTTGTGCAGATCGGCCCGACGCTAAGCGTCCGGCGATAAGTTCCGTTATCGAAGAGATCGATCTGATTGTGCGGGCGGCGCCTGAGCGCCCACGCAGTGAAGTCGAGACGAAAAGGTGCGACGGGTTTCAGCCGAAAACGAAGCTTGCGGCCCGCTCTCACCGTCATTCAATGTCGGTTGATGAGGGCTTTGATGAAGACTTGCTGGCGCCGGAAGAGGTTTGTTGCTGTTGCTGATTCAACGGCGATTCGCCTTTTTCGTATTTGTAGCCCTCGTAGGCGAGGCTGGGGATCATCAGCGCCGGACATCCCGACGCGAATATCGCAACTGCGGCGAGTGCGGCGGCGAATATCGGGCGGCGCAGCGTACGGATATCGCGCTTCATATTCATTTTTCCGGCATCGGATCTTTTCCGATCGAATCGGGCGCGTCCAGTGCCTCGATACGGCGCTCCAGCTGACGCACTCGTCTCAGCAAATCGGGCAGGCGCGACAGCGCGGCCGAATTGCGACGCCATGCGCGAACCTCGACCGCAGGCGTTCCGCCCACAATCGTATCACTGCCCACGTCGTTTGGAATTCCAGCCTGTCCAGCCGCCCACACACGATCGCCAATCTCGACATGGTCGGCGACGCCGACCTGTCCTCCGAACAGACACCACTGGCCGACCTTGACCGATCCCGAGAGGCCGACCTGAGCAGAGAACCGCGAGAATTGTCCGATGTCGTTGTTGTGTCCGACATGCACGAGGTTGTCGAGCTTGACGCCGCGATGAAGCGTTGTCGCGCCCATCATCGCGCGGTCGACCGTAGAGTTCGCGCCGATCTCGACGTCGTCTTCGATCACGACGGTTCCCACCTGCGGAATCTTGAACAAGCCGCCTGCGTGTTCGCCGAAGCCGAATCCGTCGGCGCCGATAACTGCGCCATTGAGAATCGTGACCCGATTTCCTATCGAAACGCCCTCGCGAATTGAGACCTGGCTGTGGCAAACAAAATCGTCGCCGATTGTAACGTTCGGATAAATCGTGACGTGCGGATGAATCACGGCGCGCGCGCCGATTCGAGCGCCCGCGCCGATACTTGAGAACGCGCCGATCGATGCGCCTTCACCGATTTTCGCATCCGGCGCGATTCGCGCGCTCGCGTCGACACCGGCTGCCGGTCGATACGGCGGGAAGAACAACTCGAGCACGCGCGAGAAGTCATAATACGGATTTGCGCTCACCAGGACTGCGCACTTGGCGCGCGCCGCGAGTTCCGCCGTGACGATCGCCGCCGAAGCGGAAGCGCCCTCAAGCGCTGAAGCGTACTTTTCGTTTGCGACGAAGACGATCGTTCCGGGCGCGGCGGCCTCGATCGGAGCGGGCACGAGGATATCGATTCCGCCGCTGCCTCTGAGCTCAAGCCCGAGCCGGGACGCGATTTCTGCAAGTTTCATGAGAGTGCCTCTGGATTAGCAGCAATATGCCGCGCGTCTCGCGCGACGTTCACGAAATTTTCGATTGCGGCGCGAAGCCATCGATGGATTCGAGCGCGTCGACCGCCTCGTTTGCGGATACCTGCGTGAGACAATCGTAATGCCCGAAACGACAGGTTCGCGCCAGACACGGACTGCACGAGAGGTGGCGCCACAAGACGCGAGTTTTGTATCCCAGCGGCCCGGTCCGAAGCGGGTTCGTAGATCCGAAAATTCCGATGGTCGGGATTCCGAGCGCCCCTGCTAGATGCATCACGCCCGAGTCATTGCCGACGAAGCCCGCGCATCGCGCAAGCAGCGCGATCAGCTCTCCGATGCTTGTTTCACCCGCGGCGATAATCGTCGATGCGTGTCCGAGACGCGCGACCTCCTCGCATCGGGCGCGTTCGCTCGGCGCGCCTACGAGCACGCACTCAGCTCCGAAGCGACTATCAAGGAGATCGATCGTTTCTGCAAACTTCGACGCCGGCCATTCTTTTGCCGGACCATACGCAGCCGCGGGCGCAAGCGCGACGAGCGACGACGAACTCCGCTTGCGGTGCGCGGCCAGCCAATCCTGAATCTTCGCTGCATTCGATTCGCTCGGTGTGAGCGCGAAGTCGTTCGAATCGCCGGTTACGCCGATCGTGTCGCGCACCATCGCGAGCCAGTAGCGCACCTGATGACCATCGAGCGCGTCGCGCGGCGGGAGCGCCTTATGGGTGAGCATTGCGCCGCGTGCATCCCTGATAAAACCGGCGCGATGCCTGATACCGGCAGCAGTTACCCAAACTGCGGAATCAAAACTGTTCGGCATCAGGACCGCGAGATCGAAACTGCGCCTGCGAAGATCGCCGACGATCGCGCGCCGTTCGGTCAGCCCGCGCAGTCCGCGCCCCAGCCGATAGCCGATTACCTCATCGACCCAGTCCGCGCCGTCGAAGAATCCTGCCAGCTCCCGCTTCACGAGAACGGCCAGGTGCGCCTCCGGCCACGCGTGTCGAACCGCGCGCATCGCGGGCAGGCTCATCACGAGATCGCCGAGCCAGTTGACCGCTTTGATTACAATCCGCTGCGGCGCGGGAGTGACGCGGGAGGGCGCCGACGCCTCGGCGATTTTCGCTGACGCGCTCACGGGCAGGACGCGGTCCTTTGATCAGTTGCGCAGCGCGGCGAGCACCTGATCGACAATCGCATCGGCCTTGGCGCGCATCTCTTCGTCGGTCGCATCCTGGATCGGATGGGGGACGAACACGCGCCGGGCCTCGGGCAATCCGAGCGCGGCGGCCTGCTTCTCGGCGGCATCTTCGAACGCACTGGAGGCTATCACAACCGACGGGCGGCCGTTGATTTCAAACCATACGGAATCGTGCACACTGCACGTTGTGCACGACCCTCAATCGGCGAGCGCTTCGATTACGAAGTCGCTCTCTCCTGCGATCTGGCGGCGCAGTTCTTCGGGCGCCGGCTTGGTGAATGTCGGTTTGCGATACCGTTTGATCGTTACTCCAGGCGCGCGTTCAGCGAGACGGTCCGCCAAACGCGCCATGAGAACATCGCCGCGCGGCTTGGCGATATCGAGGAGCGCGACCGTGCCCTTAATCGCTCCCGATCTTTTGGCGAGCGAGCGCCTGATCGGCGTGCGTTCGTCAGTTGGATCGACAATTCGCATCGCTATACCTCCTCAATTTTGCGGCTCACGCTCGACGAGCCCATCGGGCCGCTGACCCATCCGGCGAAAACCGCGGAAAACTTCCCGGCTTCGCCGCCGGCCACAATAATATTGATATTGCGCGGATCGCGGAACTTCGGAATGCGCGCCTCAAGATCTCTTTCCGTCGGATTCTGGAGCCCGAGCGCCTTGAGCGGGACACCTTCGCCGCTCTCGGCGTCGGGTATCAGCTCGCGCAGCGGGCGCGACGTGATTTCCTGGATTCGCGCGCGCACGCGATCCTTGCTCCAGTTGTCGCGACGGATCGTGTCGGCGTGCTCGGGCGAGATAACCAGGAGCACCTCGCCTGCGCCGTGCTGCTTGGGATGCCAGCACGCTTCGAGGCCGAGTCCCAGGCTGCCGCATAGCGCATAAGCGGTGCGCGAGAGTTGATCTGCTATCTGGCGCGAGCTCGATTCCAGTCCGAACACGGTCACGACGCTGTCGCTCGCCTTGAATCCGCGCTCGACATGGAGCGGTTCCCACGGGCTGCGCTCTTCCCATTCGGCGAAGCAGGTCGTGAACTTGCCGATCGAGCCCAAGGTCGACCGCTCGATATCGCCCGGACGCGCGCCGCCGATATTGCGCAGCGCAAGCTTGACGGCGCGGCCGATCGTTGCGTTCGCGCGATTTCCGTAGCCGAGCGCCATCATCCCCGTGTTCATCCCGATCGCGCGGCGAATCGGACCGTTCACGACGATCACGGGCGTGGCGCCCCAGGTCGTGGACATCACGCCGTGGATGTTGAACTCGGGAGCAGTGACCGCCTCGATCGCGGCGAGCACGACGGGGAGATATTCGGGACGGCATCCCGCCATCACCGCGTTGGCGGCGATCTTCTCGACGCTCGCGGGCGCCATGTTGGGAGGAAGCTCAGCGACGATCTCGCGAGGGTCGCGGCGCGTTCCGGTCAGCATCCGCGCGACGCGCTCGGGCGTCGGAGGAATCACGGGCAATCCGTCGGTGAGGCCGCGCTCGAACATGAATTCAAACGGGTCGGCGTCGCCGATTTCAATCTTGCGCGCCGTCATCCGATCGCCGCGGGCCTCGGCTTCAAGACGCTCGGCGATTTCCGGATCGACTGATTTTGAGCCGCAGCCGACGCGATGCGCGGGATACGAATCCCAGTCGATCTTTGGAGCCTCAAGCCCGGTTTCCCGGCGTATCATTTCGATCAGCTCGCGCCAGTCATCGCGGACAAAACCAACGAAACCGTCCAACTCATGGCCTTGCGCATCGGCGAAAACGATCGTGGGGACGGTATCGAGATCGTAGGCGAAGGAAACCTTGAGTTCGGAATCATCGAGGACGGGAACCGACAGGCTGTATCGTTCGACAAGCACGCGATTTCCCGGCGCGTCCTGTCCGACGACGAGGACGTCGATTCGCGAGTTGAACGCGCGATGGAGCGCCTCGATCATCGGCATGCTGAGTCCGCAAGTCGGGCAATCCTCTTTGACGAAGCAGAGCAGGGCAGGGCGTCCCGTCGGGAAAGGCCGACGATTGCCCTCGAGATCGGCGAGCGTGAAACCCGGCAGCGTGTCGCGCGTTTGTTCAGCCATCAGAGCTGACCCACAACCGCTTCAGGATGCATCATTCGGTGGCGGCCGTCGAGTGCGGAATTGGGCTGGCAACGAATCGGCGCATCGTCGGGTCGTAAAATTCCACAAGCGCGGTGACGTGGCTCGTTTCGTCGACGCCCCCGGCGATCATCACCAATCCGGAGTCGAGCAGCGTCGCCGTTTGATTCAATCGTCCGATCCGAAGCTGGCGCGGCTGAAAGAATGCGTTGAGCGAAGGATCGTAAACGTCCGCCGCTTTCATCCCGACGACGATCGGGCCCTGCTGCAGGAATCCGCCCGTTACGAGCACCTGAGCATTGTCCAGCGCAGTTGCGACCGTTATGTAATGCGCCTGTCCCATAGGGGTCGCGCGCACGAATGAATTGGTTTCCGGATCGAAGATATCCGCGGTGTTCAGGGGCGCGAAACTGGGGATGCCGCCTCCCACAATCCCCACCCTGTTGGTTTTCCCGCCGACGACAAGCACTCGCCCGTCGCGCAGCATCGCGGCGCCGGCGCCGACGCGCGCCCCGTGCATTCGCGAGGTAAGAACGCTGAAGGTTCCCGAGACGGGATCATAAATTTCGGCGGTATCGAAAGCGACGTAGCCGCCCGGCATCCCGCCGCGTCCTCCGCCTGCGACGAGCACCTTGCCGTCGCGCAGCAGCGTTGCGGTATGAGCTTCGCGCGGGCGATTGAGCGGGCCGGTAACCGAGAATTGGCCCGTTGCCGGATCGTAAATCTCGGCGGAATCGGTCGTTACAATCCCGTTCGGGCTGCCGCCCGCTACGAGAACCCGGCCGTCGCGCAGGAGAGTAGCAGTATGGCCTTCGCGCGGCGTGGACATCCGGCCGGTCGGCGAGAAGCGTCCCGTGGCGGGATCGTAAATTTCAGCGCTGCTCAGTTCCGATCGGAATCCAACGTTGCTCGTGCCGCCGGTAATCAGCACCCGCCCATCTTTGAGGACCGTCGCAGTATGGCCCTGGCGCTGGACCGTCATTTCCGACGTCACAACGAAATCAGACGTCTTCGGGTCAAAGATTTCCGCGCTGGAAAGAACTCCGCCGATTTCGGAACTTCGATTTCCGCCGGCAATCAGGATGCGTCCGTCGTGCAGGATCGATGCGCTATGGAGCGCGCGCGGCGTCGTCATCGAAAGCATCGCGACGCCGCCGATTTCGACCAGGCTCGGCTGCGGAGTCTCGCGAATGTAACGATCGCGCGCGCACGCGCTCAGCAAGAGACCGGCGGCAAGCACGATAAGTGTTTTGCGCATCGGCTTCTACAATGACCGCGAATGCTCCTATCGTTCAACCGGAATTCGGAAACAAAAAACAGTGATGCGGCAGATTCCCGGTGCGGTCCGGCTGAATTTGTTTGTGATTACTCGCGCGTCTCCCGGTCGGACTGCCGATTGCAGTGGTCCGGCGCAATCTGAAAATGGCGCGCGAGAATGACAAGCAAAAACTTGCAGGTTCGATGTGCTGCCGGAATGTTAAGTCGCGCGCTTGACGAACGCATCGATGTGCGCTATCTCGCTGTGAAACTCGTATAGGAGGTGTTTGTGCCAATGAGTTTCAAAGCAGCGAAAGCATGTGTTGCAGTCTTCTCGGCAGCGATCGCGTTCGGTGTTCCGCAAGCTCGCGCACAACCGGCAGGCTCGGCGCCGCAACCAAGCGCCGCACCGAGCCACGTGCCCATCGACCTGCCTGCGAACCCGCAGCCGTGGTGGGGTCTCAGCGCCAAGCAATGGGCGGCGTT
>DASPQU010000007.1:0-3318 GCA_035624805.1 Binataceae bacterium (SeqCode)
TCGATTCGCTAAGCGAGATCGATCCCTTGCGCGGCAAGCTTATTCGCAAGCTCCAGAGCATATGTATCTATCCGGCGTCGCATTACGTCACCACCAGCGACCGGATGGACACCGCGGTCCGTAATATCCGCGACGAGCTCAAGGAGCGCCTGGAATTCTTCCGACACGAAAATCGATTGCTCGAAGCCCAGCGCCTCGAACAGCGCACCATGTACGATTTGGAGCTGCTCGCCGAGATGGGTTTCTGTCCTGGTATCGAGAACTACTCACGCCATCTGACGGGACGACTGCCCGGGCAGCCGCCGCCGACGCTGCTCGACTATTTTCCAAAGAACTCGCTCTTTTTCATCGACGAGAGCCACGTCACGGTTCCGCAGATCGGCGGGATGTATCGCGGCGATCGGTCCCGCAAACAGACCCTGGTCGATTACGGGTTCCGCCTACCCTCCGCACTCGACAATCGTCCGTTCAATTTCGAGGAATGGGAGGCCAAGGTCCCGCAAGCGGTATACGTTTCCGCGACTCCGGGTGATTACGAACTAAAGAAGTCAAGCGGTCTGGTCGTCGAGCAGCTAATCCGGCCCACCGGGCTGGTCGATCCCGAAATCGAGGTGCGCAAGGCGGGTATCCAGGTCGATGACCTTCTCGAGGAGATACGCAAGCGGGTCGCGGCGAACGAACGCGTGCTCGTCACTTGCCTGACCAAGAAGATGGCCGAGGACCTCACGGACTATTATCACGATCTCGGAGTCCGCGTGCGCTACCTGCACTCGGATATCGAAACGATCGAGCGCGTCGAGATCATCCGCAGTCTGCGCAAAGGCGATTTCGACGTGCTGGTCGGAATCAACCTGTTGCGCGAGGGTCTCGATTTGCCTGAAGTATCGCTGGTCGCGATTCTCGACGCGGACAAGGAGGGATACCTGCGGTCCGCGCGATCCCTTATCCAGACGATCGGACGCGCAGCCCGAAACATAAACGGCAAAGTCCTGATGTACGCCGACACGATGACGGACTCGATGCGCGTGGCGATTGGCGAGACCGATCGCCGTCGCCAGAAGCAGGTCGCGTACAACGTCGAGCACGGAATCACTCCTGCCAGCGTTCGCAAGGCAATCGATGCGTCGCTGGTCGAGATGTACTCACCGGAATGGGCGGTGGTTCCGGAAGTCGACGATTCTGCGGCCGCACGCGAAGACGACGTTGCGCCGCATGAACTGGCCGACAGAATCACCAAGCTGCGTCGCGAGATGATGGAGGCGGCCCAGGCTCTCGAATACGAACGAGCCGCCGAACTGCGCGATCGAATCAAGAAGCTCGAGCGCAAGATCTTCGGCCTCGATGCGCCCATTGTTGAACGGGAAAAGCCCGCTCCCGGATCGGCCGGCACTCACGCAAGCGACAAGATCCGCGGGCGGCTTGAGCGTCATAAACTTCACGAGGTGAGTAGCGGTCCGCTCGATTTTCGTCAAAGTAAGCGCGGCAAGAGTTCGAGCGCACAAGGTGGATCGCGAGCACGATCGTCGACCCAATCCAGGCAGGGCCGCCTCAAACTGGTTCCCGATCCGCCGAAATGACGATGAATCTCGCCGTTGAGCCTATACGCCACGATTTCGCCGAAACTTTGCGAAAGCACAGGATTGCGCACCTGCATCGACGCGCCGTTCGCACGATACAGGTCAACGTCGGCAAGCTATGCAACCAGGCGTGTCATCATTGCCATGTCGATGCAGGACCCAGGCGCTCCGAGCGGATGAATCGCGAAACGGCGGATCTCGTTGTCGCCCTCATCCGGCGTAGCGCTAACATCGAGACTGTCGACATCACTGGGGGCGCTCCCGAGCTGAATGAGAATTTTCGCTTCCTCGTTGAATCCGCTCGCGACGCCGATCGACGTGTAATTGTGCGATGCAATCTCACGGTTCTTTTCGAACCCGGGATGCATTGGCTGCCGGACTTCTATCGCGACAATAGCGTAGAGCTGGTCTGCTCTTTACCCTGTTACAGCGAGAAGAACGTCGACGCGCAGCGCGGTCACGGGGTTTTCGCCAAGAGCATCGATGCGCTGCGGGTGCTGAATCGCCTCGGATACGGAATCGACGGCGGAGCTCTCGCTCTCGATCTCGTTTACAACCCGGTTGGCGCATTTCTGCCCCCATCCGAGGTCGAGCTTGAGGCCACCTACCACGAGGAACTGCGGCGCAATTTCGGTATCGAGTTCCGTCACCTGCTGACGATCGCGAACATGCCCATCAGCCGCTTCGCCGATCAGCTTCGTCGCACCGGCGCCGAGAGTGATTACATGAGCCTGCTCGTGAATCACTTCAATCCGGCCACGCTCGACGGACTGATGTGCAGGGCCCTGGTCAGCGTCGGGTACGATGGCGCCCTCTATGATTGCGATTTCAACCAGATGCTCGCTATGCCGCTTATGCTCAACAGCAAGGCCGCGACGTTACTCTCGATCTACGATCTCTCGGAACTCGCTGGAACCCCGATCGCAACGGGCGTCCACTGCTTTGGATGTACTGCCGGGGCCGGGTCTGGCTGTTCCGGGGCGCTCACCTGACGTTTCTTTAAATCAACTAGTCAAGCGACTCCACAGTTTGTGGCATTAGGATACAGCGCTGGCTCTATAAGCGTCAGTGCGCGACCTGCGCTATCTAGCGTCAATTAAACTTTATTAACGACTTGGCGTTTCTAATAGAGTCTGGTGCCCAAGGCACATTTGATGCTGCGGATAATCCTCTTCACGCAACTCTGCGGCGCATCGGGAGGTTCTGGCGATGAGTAGTTTGTTTTTTCGCATACAGGTCGGTTTCAGTGCTGTTGCAATCGTGCTTGTGCTCGGGGCGACGTTCGTTTCCGCCGCTCGGGCTCAGGTAAAGCCGGGAGATATCATCGGCCCGGACAACGCCGAGAAGGTGAAAGATCTAGTCTCGCCCGGCCAATATCCGCGCATCATGAATGGAATGACGTTGAAAATCGTTCCGACTCATCGAATCGAGTGGCCTCCGCCCTACCAAGAAGCGACCGAAAAGTATTCTGCGCAGGTCCGCCTCTCGGCTGACCATCGCAGCCTGGTCGGCTATGTGGCCGGCGAGCCCTTCCCGACTGTTGACGTTAACGATCCGGATGCCGGGCCAAAGGTGATGTGGAACGAAATGTTCCGGCCCATCTCAAGCGACGATTACGATTTGCGATATTACGACTGCGAAAGCGTCTATTGGGGCAAGAACAAGCGGTATTCCCCTGTTTGGTTCGTGACCGTCGGCCATTATGCGGGCTACAACGAAGTCGGGCGTACCGAGGTGCAAC
>DASPQU010000008.1:0-10384 GCA_035624805.1 Binataceae bacterium (SeqCode)
GCATCACAGCGATCGCAGGCGAGGGCGCTGCAGGCAGGATAAAAAGCGGGATCGCTCCGCCGGTGAAGGCGACGGCCTGCATCCGCCTTCGGATTGTGCCGACCGGCACTCCCCGACGGCGCATCGTGTCCGCGATCCATCCTCCGGCGTTGCTGGCGGCGAAAGTCGTGATCCACGGGATGAGCGAAAACGTTCCGACTTTAATCAATGAGAGCGAAAAGGTTTTGGACAAATACGTCGGCAACCACAGAAGCAGAATGTTGAAACCGAAGTTGCTGCAGAAGTGCGCCAGGATTATCGCCCATACGGCCTTCTCGCGTGCGATTTTGGCCCACGGCACGATCAGTGGTTTTCTCTCCGAAGGCTCAATCTCGAATCGCCCAGCGTGAATCTCGGCGAGTTCTTCCGCGCTGATTCCGCGCGCCAGTTCGGGACGCTCGGCAACGATCGTCATCCAGACGACGACCCATACTGCGCCCGCGATCCCGGAAACATAGAAAAGCGATTGCCATCCGAACGCGACCATAATCGGCGGCCCGAGCAGAAACGCGATCACCGTGCCGAGATGCATCCCGCTGAAGTTGAGCGCGACCGCCCGCGACTGTTCCGACGGCGGAGTCCATCGTGCGGCGAGGCTGTGAATCGCGGGGAAGTTGACGCCTTCGCCGAGGCCTAAAATCACCCGTGCCGCCAGCAGGACGGCGAACTTAGCGCTCGCGACTGGCGTTATGAGGGTGGCGAAGGACCATACTGCGACGCCGGCCGCGAGCACGCGCCGTCCGCCGATTCGATCCGCAAACCATCCGCCGGCGAGCTGCGGCCACATGTATCCCCAGAAGAAAGCGGAGAGAACGAGACCCTGCGCGGCAGCGTCGAAGCCGCGCTCGCGGGCCAGCGGGATGATCGCAACCGAGATGCTGACGCGATCGATGTAGCACAGCACTGTGGCGACGAAGAAAAGCGCCACCACGGTGTAGCGCCGCGGCCATCGATAAGCATCGCTTTCGGCCTCGGCACGGACCGAAGCCGGTTGTGCCATGGTGAAGAGGGGATGCTAGCGGGGAGGAGGAGAATTATCCAGCCATGCAGGCGGCGTCACCTCCGTGAAACCGCCTGCGTGGCCGATGCAGTCGAGGTAACCAGTGTCAGCGGCCGAGAGCCTGGCGGATGGTATTGAGGATGTAGAGGAAATCGCGCTGCGAGCGCACTTCGCCCATCAGCGCCACACGCGACAGCATCTCCATTTCTTCGCCACTGATATTGTGAACGCGCCGCATCTGCTCGTTCGTGCGGAATTCTTCCCACGCCGAGTTCGATTCCGCCTCTTCGTGCGCGGTCAGCAGGGCCTCAGCACGAGGATTGGCGAGGAAGAAAAGCTCGCGGCGATCGAGCCCGAGAACTTCGGCAAGCCGCGACACAATCTTGTCCGAAGGATGGCGTTTGCCGGACTCGAGGTGTCCGACATACGGCGTTGAGGTTTTGATTCGTCGCGCGACTTCCTCCTGGGTGAGGTCGAGCTGCCGGCGCCGATCACGGATGACCTGACCGAAACTTCGCTCCTTGGTTCTCGGCATCGTTTGGTCCCCTATGCTCCTGTATCCAAAAGTGGACACCCGCGAAACTCGCGGATGTTCGAGCCTTTACTTATACAAGCAGAAAGCTCCTGTTATCTACCTAACAGTAAGTATCACCAAAACGTCAGGGTGGCAAATTCAGCATAGGAATGCAGAGTAAGCATACTTTGTCATGACACACTGTCGGAAGTGGGCGAAAAGTAGCAAAGATGCGGAATTGTTGCCTTTGATAGGAGTCGGCATTAGAAATCCTAACGATTCATATTAGAATTTCAGACAGGCGAAACGCGATGGATTTTCAATTTCCATAGGGATTGCGGGAGAGATTCACTCCAATCGAGAAATCCGCTACCCGATCAGCGTCGCGCTCCAAACTCCGAAAACTTCGACTTTCCCCGGCAGCGAGCGACCCCGTTTCGACACGATCTTCGCCTAGCATGTGTCCTGATCCGTCGTAATACTTGATATCCAGATCGCCTTTCTCGGGTTTACTGCTTTCGTTCTCGACGGTGCCCTCTATCCACACACTCGATCCCTTGCGCACAAGATGCTGACCGCTGATACGAAGCGGCTCGCTGTTCCACAGGGAATAGAAGACCGTCCCTGCGAACGCGACCACGACCACAAGGACGGCGATCCTGCGCGGGCGCATCGTCAGACGCTTATCAGGCCGAAGCGCACGCCTCCGATCAGGACGACATTGTTGTCGGTGTTCAATCCCCTTCGCGCCGCAGCTTCCTTGAGCTTGCCCGGATTTACGACTTCGAGATCGACGCCGCCGAGTCCCTCGCCACGACCGTCCTCGTCTTTGACGAAGCGGATGTTCGCGTTGGAAAGGCGAATCGACGGGCGTCCCTTCGAATCGGGCTGCACCGGCAGTCCCAGTATCTTGCCCCATCGCTCGGACAGTGCTGCGACGTTCGGGGTCTGGATTTCCGCCGCCGTAACCGCGCGGACGACGTCGGTGCGTACCGCCGGCTTCCAGTTACGTCCTGCGGGCGACCACGGGCCGTCGGGCGCTTCGCCGCCGCGCTGATAATCGATTTCGAGAAACGAGCCCCCGGTATCCTTGGGAAGGAGCTGCATGATGCAGTATTCGGGCTCGTCCTGCTCCAGCGCTTTGCGGATACCGAGATCGGCGACGCGTTTTTTGACCGGAGCGTGATCGTCGCACTGGAGGATCACCATGTAGCCGCCGTCGCCCTTGCGGCGTTCGAGATATCGTCCGCCGGCGGTGTTCTCTTGAATCGGAGCGACGACTTCGAGGAACTGGCTGCCTACCGGAGTCAGCGCGTTCTCCAGCCCGAAAACCTTTACGCCGGGATCGCGAAAGCAGACCTCCAGACCGAAGACTTCCTTGAATGAATCGATAACGGGCGCGAGCTTGTGCGCGACCAGCGCGATTTGTCTAAGGCGCAACCACATGGCGTTTCCTCCTTGTCAGCGCCCCTCGAATCGGGGCTTGCGTTTTTCAACCTTGGCCGCGAACGCCTCGGCGGTATCGCGGGTCGTGAACATCCTCAGGTGGCGCAGGCTTTCCAGCGCGATGTATTCGCTGAAATTGACCCTCTCGGCTTCCACGAAGTTCGCCTTCATCGTGCGCAGCGCGATCGGCGCGGCCTCCGCGAGCCGCGTCACGATCGCTTCGATCTCTTCGCGAAAGCGATCGTCCGGAAATACGCGCGACACGAGGCCGATTTCGAGTGCGTGTTGCGCGTCGAATTTGTCGGGAAAGAAATACAACTCGCGGGCGCGCGCCGGACCGACGATCCTGGGCAGAAGCCACGGTCCGCCCATATCACCTGCGACGCCGACGTCGAGGAATGCGGTATTGAAGCGCGCCGATGCCGCCGCATAGCGAAGATCGCATCCGCACGCCCATCCGAGGCCCGCACCAGCGCAAGGTCCATTGATCGCGGCGATCGTGACGGCGGGCATCTCGTGAAGGAGAATCGGTACGCGGAAATCCTCAGGCGTGATGACCGCGTCGGCGCCGCTGCCCGATGCGACTCCCTGCAGGTCCGCACCGGGACAGAATGACTTCCCCGTTCCGGTCAGAACCAGCACGCGCAATTCCTTGTCCTCGGCGGCGCGCGCGAGAGCTTCACCGGTCTCGACCAGCATCCGATTCGTCATCGAGTTGAGCCGGTCCGGGCGATGCATCGTGAGCGTGGCCACCGGTCCCGATTTTTCATAGCGGATGGTTTCGTAAGCCATAGAGAGTCCTCAGGCCGCACTTCTAGTACGAGCGCGGCAATTCGAGTACGTGCTCGCTGATGAAGTTTAGCGCCATCTCCTGCGAGAGCGGCGCGATCCTGAGCAGCCGGCACTCGCGGAAATATCGCTCGACGTCGTAGTCGCGAATATATCCGTAACCTCCCAAAGTCTGCACGGCGCGGTCGCACGCCTCCCATGCCGCCTCGGCCGCGCGCAGCTTGGCCATGCTCGCTTCAGCGCCGCACGGCTTGCGATTGTCGAACAGCCACGCGGCCTTGATGACGAGCAGTTCCGCGGCTTCGATCTTCGAGTACGCATCGGCAAGCGGATGCGCGATCGCCTGGTTTTGCCCAATTGGACGATCGAACACCACGCGTTCCTTCGCGTATCGAACCGCTTTAGCAAGCGCGGCGCGTCCGATTCCGATGGCTTCGGCGGCAATCAGGATGCGTTCGGGATTTAGGCCATCGATCAGGCAGTGGAAACCGCGTCCCTCGGATCCGATCAGATCGGAAGCGGGCACCTTCAGATTGTCGATAAACAGCATGTTGGTATCGACGGCGGCACGCCCGAGTTTGTGAAGCTCGCGCACCTCGACGGCAGACGGGTCGAGCTCGGCGAAGAACAGGCTCATCCCGTCCGTTTTCTTTTTCACGTTTTCGAAGGGCGTTGTGCGCGTGAGTATCAGCATCCTCTGCGCCTCGCGCGCCTTTGTCGTAAACACCTTGCGGCCGTTGATGATGTAGTAATCGCCCTCGCGGCGCGCGGTGGTCTTGATATGCGTGATGTCGTTGCCGGCGTCGGGTTCGGTGACCGAGAACGCCGCATGCATCGATCCGTTCACAACCGGTGGCAGGAAACGCTTTCGCTGTTCTTCGGTTCCATGAAAAACGATCGGGCTCAATCCGAAAATCGAGAGATGGACCGAGCTGGCGGCTGCCATCGCGCCGCCCGATCCTGCCACCTCGCGCATCACGATCGCGGCTTCGGTGATTCCGAGACCGCTGCCGCCGTACGCCTCCGGTGTCGCGATGCCTAGATAACCGGCGCGGGCGAAGGCATTGTAGAAATCATGGGGAAACTCGCCCTTGGCGTCACGCTCGCGCCAATACTCGTCGGGGAATCGCGCGCACAGGGCGCGCACCCCGCTGACTATTTCGTTTTGGGCGGGATTCATTTCAAATTGCATTGTTCCAACCTTTTCATCGACTCGATGTGCTCATACCTGGTCCTTCGAACGATAAGAACTCAGCGCGGTCCTCCAAGGATGCGTAAGCTTGCGGCAATTGCATGTTATGCGGGCGTCATCGTTCATCGGCAACACTCGCGATCAACAATCGCATTGCCCGTTTTCGCACTGCAAGCGATTTCTAACACGCTCGGTACGAATCTTGTACTCACGCGGCACAGCATTCTTGTGTGAAGTCCTGCCCGGATGAGGGTGGGGAGACTACGCGGACCCAACGGGCCGCTATGGCAGGAGGAAAGAGTGAAAATCAGGGGAGTGTTTAATCGATGCACAGGAGCAGCCGCCATCGTGGCGGCCTTTCTAGCCGCGGCGCCATCGGCGTCTCTTGCACAATCAACGACCAGCGCTGACGCTCAAAAGAAGATCGATGCGCTGACCAAGCAGCTCGCGGAGATGCAGAAGCAGCAGGCTCAGATAATGAGCCAGATGCAGGAAATGAAGAAGCAGATGGACGTCAAGGCAGTTGCAGACGCCCAGGCTGCGGCCGCAGCTGCCGCATCGCCGAACGCGGCGCCGAGTCCGGCCGCGCCGCAGACCGTTGCCGAGCACGTCAACACGATAGAGTCGGATATCTCGGGAATCCGAAAGGATCTCGCGACCAACCTCGGCGTGCATATTCACGGATTGATGGATGCGCAGTACGAGCACAACTTTGACAATCCCGGCGTTCAGGGAGTGGACAAGGTCAACAACTACCGCGCATTCGACGTCGACCCGAGCAGCTTTACCTTCCAACAATTCCAGCTTCACCTCGATCGGACGGTTGACGGCGGAGTTGGATTCGTAGCCGATATCAATTTCGGCAAAGTCGCCGAGCAGCTCCATTTGGCGACGCATTATTCGAACAACCAGGGAACTTCCACCGAAGAAGTCGATCCGACGCAGGCGTATCTGACCTACACGATTCCAGTCGGGAGCGGCATCAACCTCTCCGCCGGAAAATACGTCACACTTCTCGGCGCAGAGGTCATCCCGACCTACAACAACCTGAACTACAACATTTCGCAGGGTCTTCTGTTTACATTGGGAGAACCGCTCACGCATACCGGCGTCCGCGCGAACTACGCATTTACCGACAAGATCGCTCTGACGCTGGGCGTGAACAACGGATGGGACGATCCGGCTGACAACAACGACGGCAAGAGCATCGAGGGCGAACTCAGCCTGACGCCGACTTCGTCGCTGACCATGCTGCTCAACGGCACTTACGGTCCCGAGCAAGCGAATCACGGTAATTCCAAGCTGGGCGCGATCGATCCCGTTATCACGTACAAGACCCCGATTCCGGGCCTTCAGCTGATCGGCGAATACCTGTACGCGCACGAGGACGGACCGGTTGTTCCCGCGATCACACCGATCGCCGGACCCAACAGCCCGAACCCGCTGGTCGGCGTCCCGTCAGTCAACCACGGCGTCGATTGGCAGGGATTCGCCGGCTACATCGTCTATGACGTGAACGACAAATGGGAACTTGCGACTCGCGGAGAATATTTCCGCGACAGCGACGGCATCCGCTCGGGAATTCGCCAGAGCCTGGGCGAGGTCACGCTGACGAGTACGTACAAGATAACCGACGCGCTTTGGATTCGCAGCGAATATCGGCATGACGAATCGAACGCGAGCCCGTTCTTTACGAACAGGTCCAACGTTTATCCGCCGATTAACGACCAGAACGGCGCTACACCGGGCTCGATCTACACGATCTCCGGTCAGGATACCCTGGCGACCGCGCTTATCTACACTTTCTAACTTTGGCTCCCACCCGGATGAGGCGCACGCCTTGTCCCATGGCGGGCTCGTGAATGCGAGCCCGCCATTCTTTTGCTATGACTCGGGAGACCGCGCCGCGGCTGCGCGTCTACCGGACTGGAGCCGCACGGCTGAGTCCTGACGACACGATGAAAGAACCCGTCGCCCTCGTTCTGATCGCGATGCTCCTCATCGGACCGCTTGCGGTCAGGTGGATCGAGCACAATTTCGAAATCTACTGCTTCGCGCTCGGATGCGCGGCAATCGTACTCGCGGGTCGCCTCAGTCTGGTGGTGGTTGCGGAAGCCGCCAAAGAGCCGGTGTGGATAACACTTGCGGTCATCGTTGCCGGCATCGTCTTTCGTTCGGTTCGCGTGCCGCTCGATCGTGTGTTCGCTCGCGTCCGCAAGCGGGTCAGCCGAGCGGTGTTGACGACGGCGTCAGTATTTGCGATCGCGATGCTTTCCAGCGCCATCACGGCGATAATCGCGGCTCTCGTGCTGGTTGAAGTAATCGGGATGCTTCAATTGGAGCGCCCGCAGCGCGAGCAAATCGCCGTCGTGGGATGTTTCGCTATTGGCATGGGCGCGGCGTTGACACCGCTGGGCGGGCCCCTTTCGACACTGGCGAGCACCGCGATGGACATGCAGTTCTTCGGACTGTTCAAGTTGCTGGCCGTCTGGGTGATTCCGGCGGTCGTGGCGCTATCGCTTATGGCGGGATACATCGGGCGCGGCGCATATCATCGCGGAGCCGAAGGGCCGCACGTGCGCGAGACAATTGCGAAGGCTCTCATCCAGGGCGCAGAGGTGTTTGCCTTCATCGCAGGCGTGGTGATGATAAGCCACGCGTTCAGAGAAATAGCGGCAGAGTATATCCAACCGTTGAGCGCGAGCACTCTGTTTTTCGGAAACACAGTTTCCGCGATTGTCGACAACGCCACGCTCGTCGCGCTGGAGATTCGAGGCATGCCTCCAGAGCGCGCCCGCAGCGCGATTTTGGCGCTCCTGATTGCCGGCGGGATGCTGATCCCGGGCAACATCCCGAACATCATATGCGCAGGTGCGATGAAAATTCGCAGTAGCCGGTGGGCGACGATCGGGATTCCGATAGGACTCGCGATGCTCGGTATCTATTTTGCTGCTTTACGGTTCGTCAGCTAAGGGGCACGCAGGAAAAATCAGAAAGCGCCCGAGTTTGAACGACATTGAACAATGCAGGGTTGCAACTTGAACTCTGCGATGATGCCCGTCTGGTCAGCACATGCTCGATCGAGGGGCAGTTGCGTTTGACGCCATTTCATGCGAGAAGGCTAGTTCGTCCGCTACCAAAATTGATTTTCCCCATCGCGGAGAAATTTACGCCACGGTACATTTCTTGAAGAAAAATTTCCCGGGTTGCGAATCTTTGCCGCAGCCCGGGGAAAACGATAACAACCGGGGTTCGCCGTCCCAAAATTGGCGAGGAGGGTAACGCGTTACAATGACGCCGAAACAGGTTTTGCAGACGATCAAGGAGAAAGGGATCCAGATGGTCGATATCAAGTTCATCGACCTTCTCGGCCAGTGGCAGCACTTCGGCGTTCCCATCTCCGAATTCAAGAACGAATCGGTTTTCGAAGAAGGTCTCGGCTTCGACGGCTCCTCGATCCGCGGATGGCAATCGATCGAATCCAGCGACATGCTCGTGGTTCCCGATCCGAGCACGGCCGTGATCGAACCGTTCGCGAAAGCTCCCACGCTCTCGCTCATCTGCGATATCTCCGATCCCATCACGCGCGCCGACTACACCCGCGACCCGCGCAATATCGCGCGCAAGGCCGAGGCGTATCTGAAGTCAACCGGAATCGCTGACACTGCTTATTTCGGTCCCGAGCCGGAGTTCTTCATCTTCGACGGGATCCGCTACGACACCAACCAGCACGAGAGCTACTACCACATCGAATCGAGCGAAGGCATCTGGGAAAGCGGAAAGCCCGGCCCGAACCTCGGTTACAAGCCTCGCTACAAGGAAGGCTATTTCCCGGTCGCTCCCAACGACAGCCTCAACGATCTCCGCGCCGAGATGGTGCTGGAGATGGAGAAAGTCGGCATCATCGTCGAGAAGCAGCATCACGAAGTCGCCACTGCCGGACAGGCGGAAATCGACATGCGCTTCCAGTCGCTGGTGAAGATGGCCGACTGGCTCACCTGGTACAAATACATCTGCAAGAACGTCGCGGTTCGCCACGGCAAGACGGTGACGTTCATGCCCAAGCCGCTGTTCGGCGATAACGGCTCCGGCATGCATACCCATCAGAGCCTCTGGAAGGGCGACACTCCTCTGTTCGCAGGCTCGGGCTATGCGGGGATCTCCGATCTCGCGCTCAACTACATCGCGGGAATCCTGCAGCATGCCAAGTCGCTGGCGGCATTCACGAATCCGGGCACCAATTCGTATCGCCGGCTGGTTCCCGGCTTCGAGGCGCCGATCAACCTCGCGTACTCCAGCCGCAACCGCTCCGCGTCGGTCCGTATCCCGATGTACTCGCCGTCGCCCAAGGCGAAGCGTATCGAAGTGCGCTTCCCGGATCCGACCTGCAATCCGTACCTCGCGTTTACCGCGATGATGATGGCGGGTCTCGACGGCATCCAGCGCCGGCTTGATCCGGGTCAGCCGCTCGACAAGGACATCTATGCGCTGACGCCCGCCGAGCTCAAAGAAGTTCCCAACATGCCGGCGTCGCTCGAAGAGGCGCTCGATCATCTGAAGAAGGATCACGAATACCTGCTCAAGGGCGACGTATTCACCGAGGATCTGATCGAGACCTGGATCGACTACAAGATGAATCGCGAAGTCAGCCAGACGCGCCTGCGTCCGCATCCGTACGAATTCGCGATGTACTTCGACGCCTAATCGTCACCTCAAACGACGAAACGAAACGGCGGCGGGCCCTCCCGCCGCCGTTTTTGTTTTGGCGACGTAAGACGACAAACGACCCGTTACCGGGGATGGGGGCGGTCAACGTAGTGAATCCAACACGCTCCGACGTCGGTTGTAGTGTCGCACTGCGGACCTGGCACGGATACGGCGATATACCATCCACTCTTGGTGAACACGCGTCCCGCCTTGGTTTCGACATGCACCGAACGGCCGAGCAGATCGGGCGCGGATTCGTATGAATAACTTTGCGCGGCTTCAGAACCTGCGACAATCCGGATTCCGGGCATCCCGGTTTCGGGATCTTTCTCTGCCGGTAGTAGATAGATGTTCCAGTCCGGATCGACGATTCCGATCCTGCGCGCTGGATACCTGCTGGCGAGATACAGCGCCAGTTCGTCGCCCTGATATATCGTCGTGGCGGGACACATGACCGCGTCATTCCAGGTTCGCGCACTGCAACTGTCCTGATGAAAAGTGTTTTCCGTCGCCGTAAATGACGCGTCCATCTGCAGAACGGCGCCCGGTCGCCTTTCCTCGTCCACGTAAGTTACCCAGCAGGCGCCAAAAGTTGAGACTTCGCCTCCGATCCCTGGGCTGAGCAGAAATTCGTAGGAACCAGAGCCGGTAAAGATGAGTTCGGGTGGCTTCAGGGCGCGCGGGACCTCATCGCCCT
>DASPQU010000009.1:0-3895 GCA_035624805.1 Binataceae bacterium (SeqCode)
GGACGATACCGGCTATATCACCGGTCCCAACGTATGCGCGATCGCGTTCGTGCTCGACAACGGCGGCAGCGAGTTGCGCCTGATGGGGTCGTCGGAGAATCTACCCGCGGCGAGCGTCTGCGAAAAACAATAGCGCCTCTCAAGGCCTTCGAAAGAAAGAGGGCGGGCGTTGAAGAATACCCGCTCTTTGCTTTTCGGAGCCCGGCCTGGCGCTGGCCACCTTTCCCCGCAGATCGATCAGGACAGGAACGATCGTACGTCTGAAACAAACTGCGCGGACTGTTCGATTTCCGGGCGATGGCCGCAGTCGTTGTAAATCTTCATCGATGCTCCTGAAATCGCTTTTCTGTAAGCTTCGACCGCGCTGACCTGAGGATGCGGTCGAATTGATTGACAAATTGGAAGCTCAGAGAGCGAGTAATAGATAAGCGACATACGCTGGGTCCGGTCCTGATTGTCCTGCTCGTGTTCGGTCGGCTGCTATTTTTTCTTGTCGCACAGGCGCTAGTGCATCTTTTCAGGTGAGCCGTTCAAATTGCGAAACTGCCCGCTCCGTACGGCCCGATGAAACCGGCTTCCGCGCGCGCTATAATGGCCTGGATGTCAATAGATGCGACACAAGCGCGCGAGCGGATGGTCGTAGAACAGCTTGAAGCGCGCGGCATCACGGATCGGCGTGTGCTCGAGGCGATGCGCACGGTTCCGCGCCATCGCTTCGTCCCGGCCGAGCTTGAAGATCATGCCTACGATGACGGCCCGCTTCCGATCGGTAACGAGCAGACGATATCTCAGCCGTACATGGTCGCACTGACGTGCGAAGTCGCTGCGCTCGCGGGTCGTGAGAGAGTGCTGGAAATCGGGACGGGAACCGGCTACCAGGCCGCGGTTCTTGCGCGTTTGGCGGCAGAGGTCTACTCGATTGAATGTGTCGCGGATCTGTACGATCGCGCCTGCATCATCCTGCGCTCAGTCAACGCCGATAACGTGAACCTACGCCTCGGTGACGGCTCGATGGGATGGCCTGAGGCGGCGCCTTTCGACGCTATCGTGGTCGCAGCCGCCGCGCCCGGAATCCCGACGACGCTGCTCAGTCAACTTAAGCCGGACGGAAGGCTGGTCGTCCCAATCGGTGAAGAAGACCTTCAAACCCTGGTTCGGATTTGCCGCGTCGGCGGGCATTGGCAGGAAGAGTATTTCGGTGAATGCCGATACGTGAAGATGACGGGGAAGCACGGCTTCGCGCAATAGAATCGGTCGTTCGCGGCGTACGGGCGCCGTGGACCGGGGGCGGAGGTGGAGAAGAGAACCGGCAAAACAGTGCGCCACGCCGCTTTGGCGGCGTTGATCTTCGCGGCTGCGATGCTGGCTGACGCATGCTCGCGGAGCACCCCCGCTCCGCCATCGGCTTCGAGAGCGGTCGTTCACGTAGTGAAGCCGGGAGAGACCGCGTATCAAATCGCATATCGATATGGCGTCAGCATCGACCGCCTGCTGGCCGCGAATAATCTATCCGACCCCCGCGCGATTCGAGTCGGGCAGATGCTGGTCATCCCCGGCGCTCGTTACGCGTCTGTGGGGACGCAGACACCGGATTTCATGGACAGTCGAAGGTTTGCATGGCCGGTCGCCTCGGGGGTCGTGTCTTCGGGATTTGGAGTTCGTCACGGAACGATGCACGACGGGGTCGATATCGCGGCGCCGATCGGGACTCCGATCAGCGCAGCGGATTCGGGAGTCGTGATTTATTCCGGAAAGCTTCGCGGCTACGGCAATGTCGTGATAATCCGACATGATTCCCATTACGTAACGGTCTATGGGCACGACTCAGTAAACCTGGTGCGCGAAGGACAGCAGGTTGCGCGCGGACAAAAGATCGGCGAGATGGGGTACAGCGGTCATACGACGGGACCCAACCTGCACTTCGAAGTGCGACGCGACAATATCGCGCGCAACCCTCTTCCCTACCTCCCGTCGCCGGAACAGAGCGCCGGAATCAGCTTTGCCGCCAACGTCGGCGGCTAGTATCTTGTGCTTCCGGTCCCGAGACCGAATTCATACCCGAACGAGTGACAATGACTCCAACAGAATTGAAGAAGCTTGTCCGCGACATCCCCGATTTCCCGAAACCGGGAATCGTGTTCCGCGATATCACCCCGCTTATCGGCAATGCTCGCGGGCTCGCCGCCGTCGTGGACAATCTTGCCGAACCGTTCCTCGGAGCGGTCGATATCGTGCTGGGAATCGAGTCGCGCGGATTCATAATCGGCGCGCCCATCGCATACCGGCTCGGAGTCGGACTGGCGATTGCACGCAAACCGGGCAAGCTTCCCTCCATTACAATCGAAGAGACCTACGCGCTCGAGTACGGCCACGCCGAATTGCAGATGCATCAGGATGGAATAGCCTCGCAGGCGCGCGTGCTTATCGTCGACGATCTCCTGGCCACTGGCGGCACCGCTGAGGCCGCGGTGAAGCTCGTGCGCCGGCTCGGCGGCAACGTGCTTGGATGCGCGTTCGTCGTTGAATTGAACGGCCTCAACGGTCGCGAACGACTGACGCCGGTGAAGATAACTTCGCTCTTGCAGTATGAATGACGCATCGAGGCATCGCGTCTCGATATCCTTGCCGCGAATCGATGCGGAGTTTCCTCAAAGGGCGCTCGCAGCCGAAGCCTCGATAGCGGTGACGGCGTATCATTAACGGCGGGGCCGCTTTCCAAACGTATGAGTGACGCCGGCGGCAGAGAGCATCTGATACACGATCGACGCAAGCTGTACGTCGTTCTCGGCGTCACGATTGTCTACTTCGCAACCGAGCTCGGCGTCGGATGGTGGATTAACAGCCTCGCGCTGCTTTCCGATGCCGTCCACATGCTCACCGACATCGCGGCGCTTGTCTTGAGCCTCGTCACGCTTTGGATTTCGATGCGCCCGGCCACCACCGGCAAGACCTACGGCTATCTTCGCGCCGAAATCCTCGGAGCGCTGCTCAACGGCCTGTTTCTGTGGCTGCTCGTCGTCTTTATATGGATCGAAGCCCTGCAGCGGCTGCGCACACCTCAGGCCACGCGGGGGCTTCCGATGATCGCGGTCGCATGCATCGGGCTCCTGGTCAACGGATTCTCCGCCCGGATGACGTACGAAGAGCGCACGGAACCGGGGCGTGCCGGGATGGCGATACGGGCGGCGTTCGTCCACGTGATTTCAGACATGATTGGCGTGGCTGGCGTTCTGCTCGCGGGAGCCGTGGTGTATTTCACGGGATGGGCGCGCGCCGATCCGACAGTGAGCATCTTCATCGGAGCGTTGGTTCTCTACGGATCGTGGGGGCTGGTGCGCGACGGGATCGATATCCTGATGGAGTCGGTGCCGGCGGCGATCGATCTCGATCAGGTGCGAAACCAGCTCTTATCCGTCGAAGGCGCTGAAGAGCTGCACGATCTTCACGTGTGGTGCCTGACCAGCCGCGAGATTGCGCTTTCCGCGCATGCGGTCGTAACGCCAAGCGCGGATCAGGATCGGGTGCTATCGGATATGCACGCCGTTCTCGAAGAGAAATTCAGAATCAAGCACGTAACGTTGCAGCTCGAACGCGACAGTCGTCGCGAACTCGAACACAAACACTATTGAGATCTGCGTGCGGGGTCAGGCGTGCGCGAGAGCGATCAGCGATACGCCAAAGGGCGCGCGGAATCGACCGATCATGTAGCGCTCGCTTGCGTAGACCTCATACAGGAGGCGATTCATCATCGGCGACGGCATCGAAAGATCGTGATCCTCTTTGCCGGTGCTTCCCAGCGCGCGATGGGCGATACGGACGGCGGCAATCGCCGGGAACAGAAGCGAATTGCAGTAGCTCACGTAACGGCATCTAAAGTCCGATGCGTCGACGACCC
>DASPQU010000010.1:0-4208 GCA_035624805.1 Binataceae bacterium (SeqCode)
CGTCGAATGTACTTTCGGTCGGTTCGATTCCAGCCGCTTTCATCCGCTCGACAAGCTCCCACCGCGCGATCCCGAGCATCGCAGCCGCCTCATGCTCATGCATCCGTTTGACGCGCACGAGCTCGAGTATCGCCAGCTCGTGCAGCCGCTCGCCGAAGGCGTCGCGCGTGTATTCGGAGTCGAACAAATCGGCGGGAATGTCGATTGTAAATTCCATCGCTGACGCTTCCGACTTTCGGGCAACGAGGGGCCGAAAGTCAAATTAAAATGTCCCGAGGGGAGCCGATCGACCCGCTTCCACGACATTCGTAACGCGAATACAACGCGACAATCTTGCTTACCATCTGCGCGCGCATTAGCGTCAAGATGGCTCAGGTCAAGGAGGCTTTAGTATCATGTCATTGGATGAAGCCGATCGCATTCTCGAAGAAGAGCATCCGGGTCCGACCGAAGCGGAATCCGTTCTGTTCCAGAGCCGGATCAAGGACGTTCTAAGCAATCACGGGCTGGTTCTCGACGAGCAGACCCCTCTCGAAGAAGTCGTTCGCCTGATGCGGGAGCGAAATCAGCGCTGCGCGCTGTTGACCGAGAATGGCAAACTCGCCGGAATCTTCACGGAACGCGACGTGCTGATGAAGCTGATTGGAACGCGGGTCGATCTCGCGCGCACCCCCGTTCGTCCGTATATGACTCGTGAGCTCGTTACCCTTCCGGCGGAGGCGGGAATCGCATACGCGCTCAACGAGATGTCGATGGGAGGGTTCAGTCATATTCCGGTTGTGGATGCTGACGGGAAACCCGCAGGTGTTGTCTCGATGCGCGATATAATCGATCATCTCACGGAATTTTTTCACAAGGATGTGCTGAATCTGCCGCCGGACCCGATGCGGAGCTTTCTGCATCGCGAAGGCGCCTGAGTCAGCCATCGAAACGCGAGCCGGGGAATCGAGGGTACGCAATGAAGGTCTACGTGGATCGCAATATGTGCGAAGGCAATGGACGATGCGTGGACGCTGCGGCGGAAGTTTTCGAAGTGCGCGACGACGATCGCGCGTACCTTCGAATGGAAAATCCGCCGGAGGCGCTGCGCGAGAAAATAAAGCTGGCAATCAGGATGTGTCCGCGCCAGGCAATTTCATTGGAAGACTGAAACCGTCAATGAACCCGCGCCGCCGGGCGCGGCAAAGAAAGAGCAGTAACGCCGGACCGCCGGGGACGGCAAAGAAGAAAGCCGCCTATGAACGCTGAGAGCCTCTCTCTCGACACAATCGACATCATCAGCCAGGACCATTACGTCAAAAACGGTTACCCCCATCGCGAATGGGCCTACCTGCGCAAGCACGCACCCGTCTTCTGGTACGACCGCCCCAATGTTCGTCCATTCTGGGCCGTCACCAAGCACGCCGACCTGATCGCGATCTCGCGCCAGCCCAAGCAGTTCATCAACGCACCGCGCCTTCTGATCACCACGACCGATCTCGAAATCGTCGGCGGCGAGATGCTGTTTCGCCATCTTCTCAACATGGATCCTCCGGAGCACGGGCGCTATCGCGATCTCGTCAACCGACGATTCACGCCCCGTGCGGTCCGCCAGCTTGAAGGTGAAGTCGCCGATATCACTTCCGAATTGATTCGCAATCTTTACGATCGCAGCCGCAACGGAACGGTCGAATGTGATTTCGTAACCGATGTGGCGGCCAAGGTTCCCGTCGACGTCATCGCCGCGCAGATGGGCGTTCCCAAGCAGGATCGCCATCAGATTTTCGCGTGGACCAACGAGATTATCGGCTCGTCCGATCCCGAATTTCAGACTGGTGGTAGCGCGCAGGAAACCCTCCAGCTCGCGCGCGAGGGGATGTTCAAGTATTTCGCTGACCTGGTCGAGGATCGGAAAAAGAATCCGAAAGACGACCTGACGAGCGTTCTTGCCCAATCCCGGATGAACAACGAGCCACTGCCGTTGTTCGAGATGATGTCGTATTTCCTGCTGTTGATCGTTGCAGGGAACGAGACGACGAGAAATGCGACGTCCGGAGGATTGCTGGCGCTCATAGACAATCCTGCCGAGGTGGAGAAACTAAAGCGAAACCCCGGCCTGTTGCGCTCGGCGATCGAGGAGATCGTCCGATGGGTGTCGCCGGTCATCCAGTTCGCCCGCACCGCCACCGAGGACACTGAAATTCGCGGGCAGAAAATCAAAGCCGGGGATACGCTAGCGTTGTTCTACCCGTCAGCGAATCGCGATGAAGAGGTGTTCGAGGAACCCTTCAAGTTCAACATCGCGCGCGAGCCGAATCCTCATGTCGCCTTCGGAATAGGCGAGCATTTCTGTCTTGGCGCCAACCTCGCGAGGCTCGAGCTCGAGGTCATCGTCCGCGAGCTACTGAAATGCGTCGATTATGCCGAGCTATGTGGCCCCGTCGAGAGGCTGCGCTCAAGCTTCGTCGGGGGCATCAAGCACATGCCGGTCCGGCTCAAGCTCTCTCCGCCCGCCTAAAAGTGGCTTTTTCTGCACAGAAAAGGGCTGAGTCTGTGGATAAAATTAGGCGCGCTGGCATTCGCGGCGCGCCTAATTTTACTATTCGCAGATTTTAGCTCGTCAAAGTTGTCTTACTCGTCCGATTTGAACGCAATGGCTCGCATACGCGTTTTCTTTGCCATTTGATGAACACAAGATTAGTATTCGCCCGCTAAGAAGCCAGATTCTTGGTGGGGGCGTCTGAATGCTGATCAGAATCACGACTTCGGCGTGGTTTGAATTCCTCGGCCAACTGAGCGGCTTGATGCGCGATCCGGTGTGCTACGGCATCGGTGTTCCGCGCGGTGATGGAGAACCCATCTTGCTGATTCCGGGGTTCACCGCCGGTGATTGGTCGTTAACCGCCTTGGCGGCTTGGCTTAGAAGAATCGGATACCGCCCCTATATGTCGGGAATCGACCTCAACGTCGGATGCCCACGGCGTACGATGGAGGTGGTCGGATGGCGACTCGAACAAATTACGAAAGAAACCGGCCGCCCCGTCACAATCGTCGGGCATAGCTTGGGTGGGGTGCTCGGACGCGCACTATCCGCCACCTACCCGGATCAGGTGAAGCGTGTCATTGCCCTCGGATCCCCGTTGCGCATCCATTGGGATGCTGTCCGCGACGAAGTCCGCCCCGCGATGCGCGCGATGCAGGCATTCTGGCAGAATTTCTCCGACGCGGAAGAAGCGTGCGGAACCAACGACTGTGGATGCGGGTTTGCCGAGAGCCTCGACGGCGTCCTTCCCGATTTCACTTCGATATTTACGCGTGCTGACGAGGTCGTCGACTGGCGCGAATGCGTTGACGAAGACGGACGCAACGTCGAAGTCTCCGGACTTCATTGCAGCCTGATCGTGAATCGCCACGTTTATCGCCATCTCGGGTCGATCCTGGCCGACAATCCCGGACATTGACGCTCTGGCGACCCGCGCGGCGCCCCTGTCATAGTCTGTTTCCATTTCCATTCGATGAGGTGATCTGATGTCGAATCGCGATTTCGCCCAATCTCACGACGGGCTGCGGATTCGCTACGAAGTTCGAGGCGCCGGAGAGCCGCTCGCGCTCATCATGGGTTTCAGCGGATCGGGCAGGGCATGGGGCGAGCCGTTTTTGAGCCGATTCGAAAAGCGCTTCCGTCTCGTTGTTATCGATAATCGCGGGACGGGCGAAAGCGATCAGCCCGATCGCCCGTGGACGCTCGCCGACATGGCGTCCGACGTGGCCCGCGTTCTCGATCACGCGCGAATCGATCGCGCGCACATCTACGGAATCTCGATGGGCGGGATGATCGCGCAGGAGTTCGCACTCGCGTATCCGTCGCGCACGCGCGGACTGGTCCTCGGATGCACCAACTGCGGAATGAAAAACAGCGCGCAGGCCGCGCCCGAGGTAGTCGGCGCATTGATGCCGTCGCCCGATCTATCGCCCGAGGAGCAGGCGCGTCGCGCATTCTCGGTCGCGTGTGGCAAGGCTTTTATCGGATCGAAAGCCGGCCAGGATTTTCTCACGTCGATGCTCACGGAGATGGCGCAGTATCCGATAACGCCGATGCATACATACTTGCGCCAGTTCGAGGCGATCACCGCGTCCGACAGTTTCCCGCGACTGGGTCAAATCGCGTCTCCGACGCTTGTTATACACGGCGACGACGACGCTCTGGTCCCGCATCCCAACGCCGAAAT
>DASPQU010000011.1:0-4513 GCA_035624805.1 Binataceae bacterium (SeqCode)
CGCAACGCAGCGCTGGCAGGATTCCGCAAGGGCAGCTTCCGCGTAATGGTTGCAACCGATGTGGCGGCGCGCGGGCTCGACATCCCCGACGTATCGCACGTGATCAATTTCGATTTGCCCGACGAGCCCGAAGCGTACATCCATCGTATCGGCAGAACCGCACGGATGGGAAAATCGGGCGAGGCCATCAGTCTCGTGACTCCCGAAGAGCGCAGCACGCTGGGACGCCTTGAGCGCACGCTCGGACGTCAACTCGAGCGCGAGGAAGTAGCGGGATTCGAGGCGCCGAATATCGCGCCTCCCAAGCCGGTTACGCTGTTCCGGTCGTCGTCGCCGGGACGTAGCGCTGCTGGTGGACGCCGGCGATCGAGCTGGGCCTGACGCAATCGCGCCTATTCGGGACGGATCGTCAGCACAGGCGTAGTTGACAATCGCACGACGCGCTCGGTGACGCTGCCGAGTTTTTCGCGGCGCTCTCCGGTGCGTCCGTGCGTCGACATCACCACCAGGTCCGCGCCGAATTCGTCTTCAGCTTTCAAGATCGCATCTACAGGATCACCCATCCGAACCGCGCTCTCGTGCTTGAACTTACCCTCCAGCCATTTGCGCTCGACGCCGCGCAGGCTGTCGGTTGCGACCCGCCGCAGGTCCTCCTCAGGCGTCGAAGGCTGACCCTGCGGGATCACGCTAAGCAGGACGACCGTCGCGTCATTTTGCGCGGCGACTTTGAGCGCGAGTTCGAGCGCCGGGATGGCGATACGATCCAACTCAATCGGGCATAGGATTTTCTTGAAGATTGCGGCCATACCCGATCCTTGCCTGTGGAAGCGATTGTCGCAACAGGGCGAGGCCCGGCCGTTGTTGCGCCTTGAGTCTGTGGCGCAGACTCCTGGAACTGCGATTGGGTTTGCGCTCAGCCGGCGACGGCTCGGGCGCGAACGATTATCCAGGCGAGCAAGCCGAACGACAGTACCGTTATGATCGCGCCGATCGCGAAGGTACTTGGAAGATAGCGCAGCTTGATTCGCTGATGTCCGGCCGGCAGATGCACTGCGAGTTGGCCCGGAATCGGAAAGCTGTGAAGTTCGCTCGGGGGCAGGAAACCGAATTCGAAAACGCTTCCTGCGCCGGACCGCAGCCTCCATGATTTCTGGAAGTTCTGATTGATAATCAAATCTGTTGGTTGCGCGACGTCGACCTCGAATTCGAGCACATTCGGCGTCCATTCGAGAAGCTGAAGCTTTCCGTCGCCGTTCAGATACTGCTCACCTTTGTAGCTAAGCTCATCGTAGCCGCGCACGTTGGTCGCCCATTGTGTTTCCTCGTAACACATGATGACGCCGAAGCCGTTTCGCGCGTAATTCAGTTCGTGTCCCGGCCACGACCTGTAGAGCTGTTGGAATCCGTCGGCCTTCTCCGGCGCCTCGCTTTCGCGGGTGGATACCACGTACCGGTAGGCTGGGGATGAAACTAACCAGCAATCCAGCGTGGCCACTATCACGATTGCCGCCGCAACGACCTTCCCGTACTTGGGGATTTTCGAGCGTATAAAATCCAGTCCGAACCCGGCGACTATCGCGCACGCGAGCGCAAACGCAATGATCGAGCGCTGCGGCGCCCGCAGCGCCGCCAGAAGCGGCATGTGGTGGATGAGCGCCCACGGCCAGTATGATCCGCGCGACCCACACCATAGGACCAGCATCAACCCGGCGGCTATCGTCCATTCGATCCCGCCCAGTCCGCCCGCCACGATTCCGATCAATGCCGGAACCGCGAACAGCCCGATGTAGCATCCGAATTCCCAAAATCCCCATCTTTGCGGGCTCGGACGCCACTTCAGCAAGTCCTGATTGCGTGCGAAGACATCGCGGAGGCTTCCGAGCGTCGCGTACTCCGGACGCGCGAACGCGCGTGGATGCTCGCGCATAAATTCGATCGCAGGAACAAGTTTGATCGCCATGAATCCGGCGCCGAAGGCGATCGCAAGCAGCATGGCGGTCAGGGGACGAAAGCTGCGCTCACGGATGGCGCGCACGAGCATCACGGTTCCCATAATGAACCCGGCATAGATTGTCGGATAAGGGCTGCCGTCAAGGAACGTCAGCGCCAAAGCGAGGCCCGCGAGCGCGACGTCGATAAGCGCTTCGGTACGCGTCGCACGCAGCGCGAATGCGAGCGCCCATGGAACGTACGCGAACGACAGAAGATCGAGGTGACCCATCGCGGAGTGCAGCGCGAACCATGAAGCTGCGGGGAAGACGGTCGCCGCGCCCGCGGCCGCGATCCAACCGAGCCCGAGGACGCTGGCGAGCACGTATGTTCCCGCCCACGCCATCGCGAAATGCAGCGGGATTTCCAGATACGCGCCCGCAATCGGTCCGGCAATGAGATGCAAAAGCGTCGACGGCGCGAAAACCTGAGATTGAGGATTACCGGCCTCGGCCAACCCGCCGCATCGATAGGGGTTCCACAGCGGGACTTGTTTGAAATGCGCGATGGTTGTGTATCCATACCACGAAAAGCCAAGATGCTGATCCCAATCCGCGCTGAAACCGCTGGCCTGCGTCAATCCTGTCAGCAACGGATAGCAGAACGACAGCCCGAGGATGATCGCGGCAGTCGCCACCATCGCAGCTTCGCGTCTTTGAGTGCTGCCGATCATTTGTCTTCGGGCTTCAGTATGAGGGCGAGACAATGGCGAGCAAAAGCCGCGAACTCATCGCTCACGCGTCTGATTTTGTCGGCTAACCTTTTCTGCGGTCACGGTCGAGCTGCGCCATCATCCCGAACAGTTCGAGAACGCCCGGAATTTGCGCTTTGCCGTCCGAGAACTCGCGATAGAGCGAGGCCGTGTTCACCACGATGCGCTCGGCGTCGCCCCATGAGGAATAATCCGCGAGCGAGATGTCGCGTGCCGCTTCGAAAATCGGCATCCCGGCGTCGTATCGTTTGCGAGCCTCGCGCGCGATGTATTCGAGATATCCTTTGACAGAAGCGACGCCTCGTTTGTCGGTTAGCGGGCCGTGGCCGGGCACGACCACGTCTACGTCCAACGAGAGCATCAGGTCGCACGCTTTGATCCAGTTGCCGACGGGACCGGCCCAGATTATCGGATGTCCGTTGATGAACAGGATATCGCCGGTGAAAACGATTTTGTCGTCAGGAAGATATACGAGGGTGTCGCCGCGCGTGTGCGCCGGTCCGACCTGGATTATACGGACGCGTTTTGCGCCGACACGACGTTCGATTTCGCCCTCGAACGTGACCGTCGGCATCGCGAGGTTGATGCCTTCGAAATCGAAGGGAGCGAAGATCCTCGCGAAAAACGCGCCGCCCTCGCCGAACGTTGCGGCGTTACGTTTAAGCTCGGCGAGCATCTTTGCGCCGCCGTCATGCGCCATCTCCTCAGCGCATGGCTTCGACGCGATTATCTCCGCGCCCGTGACCAGTTCGTTTCCGAAGCAGTGATCGCCGTTTGAGTGCGTGTTAACCAGTGTGCCGATTCGCGCGGCGGCCGGATTGGCGCGACGCATCGTCGCAAGCATTTCGCCCGTCAGTTTCAGATCAAACAGGGTGTCCACGAGCATCGATTGTCCCGTGTCGACGATGAGGCCGGCATTGCTCCATCCCCACGATCCATCCGGCTGCAGATATGCGTAGCATCCGGCGCCGATGTCATGCAGACCTTTGATATAAGGCTGTTGCGCGATCGAATTGCTCATGGGTTCACCCTCCAGAGGCTTCCCGATATCGCCGCAGACATAGCACGGTCCGACTCCGACGCAAATTCGGCTTCGATGCGGTTTGCGGCGATTGTGCGCGCTTGGATCACGATGGTAATTCGTAGCCGATGGCTTCGAATTCCAACCTGCAATTGCGTCAACGCTTGGACGCCGCGGTCCCGCGCGGCATTTCGATTTCCACACCGATTTTTGCGGCGCGTGCGGAAAACGCCGAACTCTGGGATGGGGAGGGCCGCCGCTACATCGATTTTGCCGGCGGGATAGCAGTTATCAACGTCGGTCATCGCCATCCCCGCGTGATGGCCGCGGTGCGCGCTCAACTCGATGCGTTCACGCACACCTGTTTTCAAATAACGCCCTACGAGGTCTATGTCCGCCTCGCTGAACGTCTCAACGACCTCGCTCCGGGAACGTCTCTGAAGAAGACGGCGCTTTTTTCAACCGGCGCGGAGGCGATCGAAAATGCCGTCAAAATCGCACGCTATGCGACCGGGCGCCCGGCGATCATCTCATTCAGCGGAGCGTTTCACGGACGTACGATGATGGCGTTATCGCTCACCGGGAAAATCAACCCGTACAAAGCGGGTTTCGCGCCATTTATGCCCGAAGTCTTCCATGCGCCCTTTCCGGATGCGTACCGAGGGCCGTCGGCTGGCGATAGCATCGCCGCCATCGAGACGCTGATGCGGAGTTCCGTCGAGCCGTCGCGCGTGGCGGCGATTTTGATCGAGCCGGTGCAGGGTGAGGGCGGTTTCAATGTCGCGCCATTC
>DASPQU010000012.1:0-5182 GCA_035624805.1 Binataceae bacterium (SeqCode)
AGATCAATGAAACGGCCGTCGAGCGGACCCTCGGTGCCGCGCTCGAACGCAAGGCCGATTACGCCGACCTCTATTTTGAATATCGCAACGCCGAAGCGCTCAGCCTCGAAGAATCGATGGTGAACCACACCAGCAAAAGCCTCAGCCAGGGCGTCGGGGTCCGCGTCTGCGCCGAGGATCGGACCGGCTATGCGTATTCCGACGAGGTCACCGTCGATCGGATGCGAATCGCCGCCGAAGCCGCTCGTGCTATTTCCGAGGAGCGCAATCAGGAGCTCGCGCCCGTCCATGTCGGAACCCCGGTTCGCAGGCACAATCTCTATGAACTGGAGGCTACGCCGCTCGATGTTCCCGTCGTCGATCGGGCCCGCATCCTGAACGAAATCGACAAGGCCGTGCGCACCGCCGACCCGCGTATTCGCAACGTGATGGCGTCGTTCGCGGTCGAGCAGAAGGTCGTGATGATCGTCACCAGCGAGGGGCGAATCGCGACCGATATTCAGCCGCTGTGCCGTTTGAACGTCAGCGTCATCGCGCAGGACGGCAATAATCGCCAGATGGGAACGTATGGCGGCGGCGGTCGCGTCGAATGGGATTATTTCCTCGAGAGCGATCGATGGCGCGAATACGCGATGGAAGCGGCCCGTCAGGCGCTTACGAATCTCGAAGCCGGCGATGCGCCTGCGGGAGAGATGGTTGTCGTGCTGGGACCGGGATGGCCTGGAATCCTGCTGCACGAAGCGATCGGTCACGGCCTCGAAGGCGATTTCAATCGCAAAGGGGTTTCCGCTTTCGCGGGTCGCCTCGGCCAGCGTGTCGCGAGCGAACTGTGCACGATCGTCGATGATGGAACGCTCGCGCGCCGGCGCGGCAGCCTCAATATCGACGACGAAGGCACGCCCACGTCGCGAACGGTGCTGATCGAGAAAGGCATCCTGCGCGGCTACATGCAGGATCGGATGAATGCGCGGCTGATGAAGATGGAGCCGACCGGCAACGGACGGCGCGAAAGCTTCGCGCATACGCCGATGCCTCGCATGACGAACACGTTCATGCTTGCCGGCGACAGCACGCCCGACGAGATCATCGGGTCCGTTCCGAACGGGCTTTACGCAGTCAGTTTCGGCGGCGGGCAGGTTGATATCACGAACGGCAAATTCGTGTTTTCCGCCAGTGAGGCGTATCTGATCGAAGACGGCAAAGTCACTCGTCCGGTCAAGGGCGCGACGCTTATCGGCAGCGGACCCGACGTGCTCAAGCGCGTCACGATGGTCGGCAACGATCTCAAGCTCGATCCCGGCATCGGGACCTGCGGCAAGGACGGACAATCGGTGCCGGTCGGCGTGGGACTTCCGACTATTCGTATCGACGGCATCACGGTCGGCGGCACGCGCGCGTAAAATCCTGGAGTTCCTGCAATGTCTGACAATGGTCTCGCGCTCGCGCAATGGGCGCTCGATGAAGCAAAGAAGAAGGGCGCGTCTGCGGCCGAGGTTCTGTTTATCAGCGCCGAATCGATGCAGACCGGCGTGCGGTTCGGCGAGGTCGAGAAGCTCAAGAGTTCGCGCGAGCGTCGCGTCGGCCTGCGCGCCTTTTGTGGACAGTCCAGCGCCACGTCGTCCACCGCGGAGATCGATCGCGATTCGCTGGCCGACTTTATCGCGCACACGGTTGAGCTCGCCCGACTCACTGCCCCCGATCCGTGGTCGGGACTTCCCGATCCTGCGCTTCAGGCCACCAGCTATCCCGATCTTCACTTGAACGCTCCGGATGGAATTATCGATACATCCACTGCGCTCGATCTGGCTCGCCGCGCCGAGAAAGCAGCGCTCGGATTCGATCCTAGAATAAAAAATTCCGAAGGCGCGGAATTCGATTCAGGCGTTTATCGCGTCGTATTCGCGAACAGCCAGGGATTCGCGGGCGAGTATTCCGGCACGTCGTACAGTCTCAGCGCCGTTCCTGTGGCGCAGGACGACAGCGGGATGCAGATCGGCTACTGGTACACATCAAATCGGATGTTCGACAAGCTCGACGATCCGGATTCGATCGGCACCACCGCCGCGAAGCGGGCGCTGCGACGTCTCGGTGCGCGAAAGATCAAAACCACGCGCGCGCCCATCGTGTTCGATCCGCAGATGGCTGCCGGCCTTGTCAGTTCGCTGGCGGGCGCTGCGTCGGGGACTTCGCTCTACAAGGGAGCGTCGTACCTAATCGGGCAGCTCGGGAAATCGGTCGCATCGGAGAACGTCACGATTATCGACGACGGCACGATTCCCGGCGGACTCGGATCGAAACCTTTCGACGGCGAGGGCCTGCCGACGCACCGAAATCGCATCGTCGAGAAGGGCGAGCTTAAGACCTACCTTCTCGACGCTTACTCGGCGCGCAAGCTCAAGCTGAAGCCGACCGGCAACGCCTCGCGATCGGTGGGCGCACCTCCGGGCGTCGGCGCCACGAATCTCTACCTCGAACCCGGGCGATACACTCCCGAGCAGATCATCAAATCGGTGAAGAAAGGGCTTTACGTCACCGAATTGATCGGCTTTGGCGTGAACATGGTAACGGGCGACTATTCGCGCGGCGCAGGAGGCCTTTGGATCGAGGACGGCGAACTCACCCATCCCGTGCAGGAGATCACGATTGCCGGAAATCTCAAGGAGATGTTCGCGTCGATCGAGATGGTGGGCAACGATCTCGTGTGGCGCGCGTCGGTGGTCTCGCCGACCATCAAGATCTCGGAAATGACAATCGCCGGCGAGTGATTTCCTCAGTTCGTCTGAACCGCCTTGCGCTTGCGCGATGACGATCGTGCCGCGACTACGGACGTCATCTCCGCGCAGGAATCGTCGATCGCTTTGACGAGTTCCTTGAGGTCTGGAAGCACTTCGTAATCGGCGTTCAATCCCCAGAAGAGAGTGCCGTTGTAACTCAACAACGCGATATTGAGGGCCTGATTTTCGAACAGCGGCGCAAGCGGATATGCCGCCTGCATCCGGCTTCCGAGCAGATACAGCGGGAGTTGGGGGCCCGGAATGTTCGTCACCGTCAGATTGAACGATCGCGCGCGCGCCGCCAATCGCATCGCGAGCGAAAGCAGCGTCGCCACGGTCCATTCACTGACGGCAGCTAGCACCTCGGCGCCCATCGCAAGCCGCGAACTTTTCAGATCATCGGTTACGTCGCGAACCTTCTTCAGCCGCTTCACGGGATCGTCTTCCGCGATGGGAAGGCGCGCGGCCCACGAGGCGATACGATTTCCGAGCGTGCCGCGCTGTTCCTGCGAACGGACGCTTACGGGAACCATCGCGCGAAAATCGAGTTGCGCGATCTTTGCGTGATCGAGCCCGCGCATCCGCAGAAACTTGCCCACCGCGCCTGCGACGATCGCCAACACGACGTCGTTGACCGTGCCGCCGAGAGAATTCTTAATCCGCTTGATTTCGTTTAGTTCGATCGTGGTCCAGTCGAAGCGCCGATGCGGTCCGATGGGAAGATTGAACGGCGACGCGGATGCGGGAAACAGTCCCTTGCCGAGCGTTTCTCCCACAGCAGTGATCTTTTCCGCGATGTTGCCGATGGCATCCGAGGGTTTTTGCAAAGCCTCAAGGACCGAACGTCCGAGTTCGAAGGGACTATCCAGACGCCGCGAGACTTCATCCAGAAATAGATCGCCAGGGGTCGGCGCGGGACGCGGCTCCCATCGCGGGCCTTCGGGCATCACCGCCTCAGGCGCAGGACTGAGCAGGACGGCGGCGAGATCGATCGCGGACACCCCGTCAGTCATGCAGTGATGCGTCTTACTGATTACCGCGAAGCGATCACCCGAGAGACCCTCGATTACCCATAGCTCCCAGAGCGGTTTTCCCCGATCGAGCTGCTGCGACACGATTCGGCTCGCGAGCCTCTTGAGCGTTTCGTCATCACCGGGCTGCGGAAGGGCCGTATGCCGGACGTGATAGTTGATGTTGAAGCGATCGTCGTCGATCCACACGGGATGGTTTTCGATCGGGATGCGCGTAATGCGCTGGCGATAGCGGGGAATCAGATGAAGACGCGACGATACGTAACGGCGCAGGCGCTCGATATCGATTCCGCCGTGCAGGTTGCGCATCGGCGCAGCCTCAAAGGTCATCACGCCGGCCACGTGCATGTGGGTGTTTGGATATTCGAGATCGAGAAAAGTTCGATCCAGCGGGCTCAATCTTTCGTAGTAGGCCATCAATGTAACTCCCGGCCGCTCCGGCGACGGAGATCCATAGCAGGAAGACTTGCCTATCGTCGAGGCTGTCGCCCCATCGAAGAGCGTTTGTCAGGGCCGGCGTATCTGAGTAATCCTCGTCGCTGACGAACACGTCAAGGAGCCGCCGATAAAATGAAACTCGGATTGTTCGCGATGATTGGCGCCGTCGCTGAACCGATGGCAATCATGAAGACGCTCGCGCAGCGTGCCGAGGATCGGGGATTTTCCACGATCTGGGCGCCGGAGCACGTCGTGCTCGTCGAGAAGTACGCGTCGCGCTATCCGTACAGCGAAACCGGAGCGTTTCCAGGCTCGACGACAGCGACCATCGCGGACCCATTCATCGCGTTGACTGCGATGGCGTCCGCGACCTCCAGGATTCGCCTCGCTACGGGAATCTGCCTCGTGCCCGAGCATAATCCAGTCGTGCTCGCGAAGGTTGTCTCCACGCTTGATTGGCTTTCGGGCGGACGCGTCGTTCTGGGCGCGGGCATCGGATGGCTCGAAGAGGAATTCCATGCGATCGGCATCCCGTGGGAGCGACGCGCGGCACGCACCAGGGAATGCGTCGAGTCGATGCGCCGGTTGTGGGGCGACGAGTTGAGTTCTTATCGCGGCGAGTTCGTAAATTTCGAAGGCGTGCGATCATATCCGAAACCTGTGCGTGGATCGGTGCCCGTCATCTTCGGAGGCGAGAGCGGTCCTGCGCTGAAGCGCTCGGCCGAATACGGCAACGGATGGTTCGGGTTCAACGTTTCGCCGGACGAGGCGGTCGTCAAAGTGAAGCGAATCGAGGAGATACTTCGTACCAGCGGCCGCAAGCGCTCGGAGATGGAAATCATTGTTGCGCCGTATACAAAACCGGCCACGCCTGACGATTTGAAGCGCTATCGCGACGCCGGCGTCGACGAGGTCGTGATCGTGAATCCGCGCGCTCCG
>DASPQU010000013.1:0-6775 GCA_035624805.1 Binataceae bacterium (SeqCode)
GCATCGACTGCGCCGTCGAATTTTATCCGATGGAATTTTTCGTGCGGACGAGCCATCGCAGTCCCTCCGCTTCTCTGGGAGCCCCGGCTAGAAGCTGGCGTATTTGAAGATACGTTCCGGCACAGACCTTATCACGGTCATGATGGGACGCCAGAACCACGGAACATAGACGACCTCGCGATGCTTGCGCCACGCGTGATAGATCGCGTCGGCGGCGACTTCGGGCGACACGAGCAGCGTCCCGCGCGCGCGCCCATAGGTCATGCGAGTATCTACCGTTCCGAGCACGACCGTCATCACGCGGACTTTCGCCTTCGCGAGTCGTCCGCGCAATCCTTGCAGGAAAAGATGCAGCGCTCCTTTGGCGCTGCCGTAAACGTAGTTCGACGCGCGTCCGCGAACGCCGGCGACAGAACCCAGGACGATGATGAATCCCGTTCCCTGGCGCTCAAGATGTTGCGCGGCGAGCGTCAGGATCGATACCGCGCCGGTGAAATTCTGATTGATGATCGACAACGCTTCGACAGGATCGGCCTGTGCACGTTTCTCATCGCCGAGCGTGCCGAAGCATAAGATGACGCCGTCGAGGCCGCCCATCCGCTCGATCGCGCGTTCCAGAAATGCGCGATGTGAGCCGAAATCCGACGCCTCGAAAGTCCCGGAGAAAGCGGGAGCTCCGGCGCGCACTTCAGCATCTTTGGCGATTCGCTCGGCTTCGAGGGTATCGCGCGCGGCGACATAGAAGGTCGCGCCGTCGGCCGCGAAGCGCAACGCCATCGCCCGCGCGATCGGCGAGGTTGCTCCGAGAAGCAGAATTTTCATGACGCGATGTCCATCTTAAGCCGCCGCGACAGCGACGAAGAGAAACGGTTGTCCGGATCGACCCGACGCTTGATCGCGTACCATCGCGGGAACTCCGAATACATCGCCTTGAACGTCTCCGGCTTCATTCGCGAATCCTTGGCCAGATAGACGCGTCCTCCGCGCGCGAGCACCGTCTGATCGAGCCTGTCCAGCAATGGAAACAGATCGGGCGTGATCGGGAAATCAAGCGCGAGCGTATAGCCCGGCATCGGAAACGACAGCATCCCTTCCTGCGGTCCGAAACGCTTGATCACGGTGAGAAAAGAGCCGAGGCCGGCACGCGCGATCGCCTCAAGCACCTCGATCAATCCTGCGCGGCTCTCCGCGAGCGGCCATACGCATTGATATTGCGTGAATCCGCGCTTGCCGTAGATACGATGCCAGTCGTGGATCATGTCGAGCGGATAGAAGAACGATTCGTAATCGATAAAGACGCGACCGCTGTCGCGATGGGTTGCGAACCACATCGCGTTGAATGCCTTGACCGTCGCCTTGCTGAGCGCGAAACCGGGGAAATTGATTGGGACGCTCGCCCGAAGTCGGCGCGGGACCTCGAATGGCGTGTCGCGCGTCGTGGCGGGCAGAGCGTCGCGCTCCGCCACGTTGCCGAACGTTATCACCGAGCGGCCCAGCGTCGCGCCCGAACCCAGACAATCGATCCATCCGACGGAGTATCCGTAGCGCGCATCTTCGCGTTCGAAGCGTTCCAGCGCCTCGTCGAGATCGCGCGCACGGAAGACCTCGCCGTCGAACCATGCGCTCGCCACGCGCTTCAGGCGAATGGCAGTCTCGATAATTACGCCCGTCAGGCCCATCCCGCCGATAGTGGCCCAGAACAAATCCGGGTCGTGATCGCGCGAGCATCGCGCGATCTCGCCATTCGCCAGCATCAGGCTGATCCACACAACATGCGAGCCGAGCGAACGATCTCGATGGTGGTTCTTGCCGTGAACGTCAGCCGCGATCGAACCGCCGATCGTGACGAACTTGGTCCCGGGCGTGACCGGCATAAACCATCCGCGCGGCAGGAACGTCTCGATAATCTCTGCGATCGTGACGCCGGCTTCGCATTGCAGGATTCCGGTGGCTGGGTCGAAGCCGAGCATCCGGTTGATGCGCTGAGCGTCGAGGACGCGTGCGTGATCGTTGATAGCAGCGTCGCCGTAGGCACGTCCTGCGCCGCGGGCAATCAAATGCGTCGGGGCCGGATCACCAACGACTGCCGCAAGTTCAGAGAGTTTTTCGGGGCGACAGACGTCGGAATGCGCAATCGGATAGCGACCCCATCCGCTGAGATCGGTCGACTTGGCGAGCGGCGCCGATGCGCTCGCGGTCGGAGTGGCCAACGCGCTCGTGTCCTTTGATGCCGAATCTTCCATTTCAGGCGCGCTCTAAATTAACAGGAAGGTACGAGCCGATAAACGAGCCGGGCCTGGGGCTTCAGAACAAATCGCTTCGCGTTTATCTGCAGACTGCCCTGAGCGAAGCCGAAGGGACTGCGCTCGCGGACTCGTGCCGCTCAAGATGACAAGAATTGGTCGAATTTCGTAGGATTCGGATGCGCGTGTCAGTCGCGCATCCAAGGAGATCGCTATGTCCTGGCAACCGGAGATCGACGAAATAAAGCGCCGTCTCGCAACCGCGAAGCAAATGGGCGGCGCGGAGAACATCAAGCGTCAGCACGACGCCGGCAAGCTGACTGTGCGCGAACGAATCGAACGTCTGCTCGATCCCGGCAGCTTTCACGAATACGGAGCGCTCGCCGCGAGCGTGAAATACGAAGGCCAGACGTTGGTGAGTTCGATGCCGGCGAACTTCGTAGGCGGCACGGGCCGTATCGAAGGGCGGATGGTCGCGGTTGGTGGCGACGACTTTACGGTGCGCGGCGGCGCCGCGGACGCATCGATCGGTAATAAACAGAGCTATTTCGAGATGCTCGCGCATGAACTGCGAATCCCGATCGTGCGGCTCGTCGACGGCACGGGCGGCGGCGGGAGCGTGCGCTCGCTCGATTCGCTCAGGCGCACGTACGTTCCAGCGAATCCCGCGTTCGATATCCTCGTGAAGCTGCTGGCCGAGGTTCCTGTCATCGCGGGATGCATGGGATCGGTCGCGGGGCTTGGGGCGGCGCGCGTCGCAGCGTCACACTTTTCTGTGATGGTGCGCGGAACGAGTCAGTTATTCGTCGCAGGGCCGCCGGTCGTGAAGTGGGGAACGGGCGAGGATCTTACGAAAGAGGCATTGGGCGGCTCCGAAATCCACGCGCACGGCAGCGGCGCGGTTGATAACGAAGCCGAGAACGAAGACGACGCGTTCGCACAGATTCGCCGCTTTCTTTCCTACATGCCGCAGAGCGTCTGGCAGGTTCCGCCCTATCTCAAGCCTGACGACGATCCGAATCGTCGCGAGGCCGAGTTGATCGAAATCGTGCCGCGAAATCGACGCCAGGGATACGACTCGCGCCGAATCGTTGAATGCGTAATGGATCGGGATTCGTTTTTTGAAATCGCACGCGACTTCGGGCCCTCGCTAATCACCGGGCTGGCGCGGCTCGACGGTTATCCGGTCGGCGTGATGGCGAACGATCCGTATTTCATCGGAGGCTCACTGGACGCGGCGGGCTCGGACAAGATGGTCAAGTTCGTCGACCTCTGCGACACGTTCCATCTACCGGTCGTGAACTTCGTCGATCAACCCGGTTTCCTCATCGGACTCGAAGCGGAAAGCCAGGGCACGATTCGCCATGGGGTGCGTGCGCTATGTGCCGTATTTCAGACGATCACGCCGTGGGTCGCGATCATGGTGCGGCGATGTTTTGGCGTCGCCGGTGCAGGTCACGGAATCACGACGGGGTTGAATCTGCGTTACGCATGGCCGTCGGCGGATTGGGGATCGTTGCCAATCGAAGGAGGAATCGAGGCCGCTTACAAACGCGATCTCGCGGCGTCGAGCGACCCGGAGAAATTGCGACGTGAATTGGAAGAAAAGTTCAATGCGGTGCGTTCGCCGATTCGCACCGCCGAAGCGTTTGGGATCGAGGAGATCATCGATCCGCGCGACACGCGCCCCATCCTCTGCGAGTGGGTGCATCAGGCTTACGAAATTGTGCCGACGCAACTCGGCCTGAGGTCGCGAACAATGCGACCGTAATCTTTTTTCATCCCCCTTTGCGAGGCTGCAAGATTCCTCACGCAGCCTCGTCACCGGCGCACTCCCCCTTCGCCGGACCGCTCAACCATGCCGTAGCGAAGCGTCAACAACCCCACGGCATCAGCAGATGGTCAGGCCGCTTTCGGCTTTGCCTCAATCTTCCTGGCTTCGCCGGCTCCCTCGACCTGAACCTTCACTTCCTTCTGCTGAAGCGCCTTCGGCACCGGCACGGTCACAGTGAGCACTCCGTCGCGACATACAGCCTTTACGTCTTCGGCTTTGACGCCTTCGGCAAGCTCGACCGTCCGCTCAAAAGCGCCATAGCGCATCTCTTTGCGGCTGTAGTTGCGTCCTTTTTTCTCTTCTTTCTCTTCGCGCGAGCCTCGCACGGTGAGCATGTCGCCGCTGACCGTCACTTCGATGTCTTTGGGCTCGATTCCCGGCATCTCCGCGCGAATCGTGAGCGCGTCGCCTTCGACAAACGACTCTACCGCAGGCGCGAATTTACCCAGTCCGGTCTCCACCGCCATCGGTGCACCGAGCAGGCGTTCATAAAGATCGTCGAATTCGCGCCTGAAGCGCTCGAGTTCCCTAAATGGCGACCAACTTTTGATGAGTGCCATAACAGTACCATCCCTTCCGGCTGCGACTTACATCCGCGCGGCCGTTGTTGATGAGTTCGCCTGCGCAAGCAGTCCTATTACCTCGTCATCGCCAAGTTGATGGAAATCGCGATAGAACTGGCCGATCGCATAGAAGAACGGAGGGGTCCCGAGACATACAACATCGTCGGCTTCGCTGCGCAACTCGTTGATTGTCTCTGCAGGCGCCACCGGGACCGCCAGTACTATTCGGCGTGGATGCGCGCGGCGGATTCCGCGCAGGGCGGCACGGACCGAGCCCCCGGTCGCGATTCCGTCGTCGACCACGATGGCGGTGCGGTCGCGCAAATCCACACGCCCGCGCCCGCCGCGATACACGAGCTGTCGGCGATGGATCTCTTCGATCTGCCGCTTCACTTCACGATCGAGATACGATCGTTTAACGCCCAGCTCTTCCACCATTTTGTCGTTGAGCACGGTGTCGGGATGGTCGCCGTCGACGACCGCGCCAATCCCAAGTTCCGGTTCGCCAGGGGCGCCGATTTTTCTCACTACTATAACATCGAGCGGAGCCTGCAGAGCGCGCGCGACCTCGATTGCCACAGGCACGCCCCCGCGCGGAATTCCCAGCACGACGGGCGCCTGGTCCTGGTATTTCTGAAGTCGCGCGGCGAGGCGTCGGCCTGCGTCAGCGCGATCGAGGAAAAACACCTCGTCCTCTTCCTCCGGTGGATCGTCGTCATCGAGCGGTTTCATGTTCTTGAGGTGCTTCAGGAACCAGTCGCGAGCTAGCAGCTCGACCTTTTTCAGAGTTCCCGGCTCCTCGAACAGATGCGTCGCGCCCGGGACGATCTCCATCGCCTTCTCGCATTTCATCCGCTCAAAGGCGCTTCGATTCATATCGATCACGGGATAGTCGGCTCCGCCGACGATCAACAAAGTCGGGGCTTTGACTTCCGCGAGATGGTCCATTGCGAGATCGGGCCGCCCGCCGCGCGAGACGACCGCTCGAATTGAGTGATCGTGGGCGGCGGCAATCAACGCAGCGGCCGCCCCCGTGCTGGCCCCGAAATAGCCAATCGGGTAGCGACCGGCGAGCGTCTTACTTCGAAGGAAATTGGTGGCGTCGCGCAGACGATTGGCCAGGAAACCTACCTCGAAAACCAAAGCCTGGTTTTCGGCTTCCTCGGGCGAGAGCAGATCGAACAGGAGCGTTCCAATTCCGGCCTTTTCGAGTTCTTGTGCGACGCGGATATTGCGCGGACTGAAACGGCTGCTTCCGCTCCCATGCGCAAAAATTACCACTCCGACGGCGCCGTGCGGAATGGCAAGCGTTCCGGGTAGGATGACGGAATTCGACGCGATACGAACGTGCTCCGCGCTCATCACAACCCCCGTCTGTACGGTAGCTGCCCTAGCTCGGAAAAGAACCCGGAATTGGTACACGCATCGACCATGCCATACTCAGGAAACAGCCCCGCTTACTGTTCTGAGCCGAAAAGCAAAATAATTCTCAAATCTTTTTCGTAGTAAAGGACTGCATCGTGTTTATTACTTAAGCCTACATAAACTGACGATGTAGCTTGTGGAAGCATTACTAATGAATCATTAGGGAGCAGCCGGGCTAAAGAAGGTCGAGCGCGATCGGGGGAATTCCCGTCGCGCTCGACCGGTTGATCGGATATTTCGAACTCGATCAGTACGTTATGGTCAGAGTCAAAGCCCTCCAGCTTGCGGCGCCTTTGGCATCCGTTCCGAAAACGTAGAATGAGAAAGAGCCCGGATACATTGGGGTGCCGGTAATCTGACCGGTTCGCTGAAGCGTGATACCGGCGGGCAGGAATCCGTAAACCGAGAACGAATAAGGTTGCGTTCCGCCCGCAGCCGTCACCGTCGCCGAATATGGCGCTCCCATCTTCGCGTTGGGAAGCGAAGAGGTCGTAATCATAAAGAACGGAGGCGGCGGAGTCGGGGCTGCCGTCGGAGTGGCGGTAGGCGTGCGCGTCGGCGTAGCCGTGACCGTCGCCGTCCTGGTCGGTGTCGCCGTGACGGTTGGCGTGCGCGTAGGAGTAGCCGTGACCGTCGCCGTCCTGGTCGGCGTCGGCGTCACAGTTGGCGTCCGCGTAGGCGTAGCTGTCACGGTGGGCGTGCGGGTCGGT
>DASPQU010000014.1:0-2899 GCA_035624805.1 Binataceae bacterium (SeqCode)
GCGCCTCGACCGCCTTGTCCATCTCCTGACGCGCCATGTCCAGAATTTCGGCTTGCATAGTGCTTAGATCGCTCCGACCCAGGTGCCGATGGTCTCTCCGGTTATCGCCCTTCTTATATTACCGGCTTTACGCAAATTGAAAACGATGATCGGCAGGCCATTGTCCATGCACATGGAGATTGCCGTCGAGTCCATCACCTTGAGATTTCGTTGCAGGACTTCCAGATAGGTCAGCCGATCGAAGCGCCGGGCGCCCTGCTCGCGGACCGGGTCACGATCGTAGACCCCGTCCACGGTGTGGCTCGCCTTGAGGATAACCTCGGCGCCGATCTCCATCGCGCGCAGGCTGGCTGCCGTGTCGGTAGTGAAATACGGGTTTCCCGTGCCCGCCGCGAAAATGATCACCCGGCCCTTCTCCAGATGGCGGACCGCACGCCGGCTGATGTAGGGCTCGCATACCGCCTGCATTTCTATTGCGGACAGCACACGAGTGGGGACACGTATCCGTTCAAGAGTGTTCTGGAGCGCAAGCGCGTTGATAACCGTCGCCAGCATACCCATCTGGTCTGCCGTCGAGCGATCCATCCCTCGCGCCTCGTAATCGCTGCCGCGCAGGATATTGCCGCCGCCGATCACCAGGGCGAGCTGGATTCCGAGCTCGTGAACTTCCTTGATTTCCTGGGCGATTGCGGAGATCGCGTCGAGGTCGATACCCGAGCCGTGCGCAGGCGAGAGGACCTCGCCCGACAATTTGAGAAGCACCCGGTTGAACCGGCGCCGTGGTACGGAACTCTCCTCGCCCTCGGACATTACTGACGTATCCGTCCTTCGCGCGGGATATCAGCCTTGCGCGCCGTCGCCAGCGCTTGCTGCAGCGCCCTCGCCCAACTGAAACCGCACGAAGCGGCGGACTTCGATCTTTTCGCCGAGCTTGCCGACGTTTTCTCCGATCAGATCCGCGATTGTGCGATTGGGATCGCGGATCCAACTCTGCTCCATCAGGCACGCGTCGCGATAAAACTTGTCGAGCTTGCCTTCGACGATCTTGGTCACCACCGCTTCAGGCTTGCCTGCCGCCTGGGCGACGTAGATCTGACGTTCCTGCGCGATGATTTCGGGCGACAGATCCTCGCGTTTGACGCATCGTGGATTCGACGCCGCTATCTGCATCGCGATTTCCTTTATCAAGGTCTGGAAATCGGCGGTCTTCGCCACGAAATCGCTCTCACAATTGATTTCCACCAGAACGCCGAGCTTGCCGCCCGCGTGGATGTATGACCCGATGGAACCTTCTGACGCAACGCGGGCGGCCTTCTTCGCGGCCTGCGCGGCTCCCCTCTCGTGAAGCAGCTTGACGGCTTTTTCGAAGTCGCCGTGCGTTTCCGCCAGCGCCTTCTTGCAATCCATTACGCCTGCGCCGGTCTTCTCACGCAGTTCCCTGATTAAATTCGCACTGAGTTCCATCGGTTACACTCTGAATAATCGGCGCGACCCGGAAGTGATCGCGCCGTTTTTAACTTTTGCTACTCTGCTACAGAACCTTGCGCCGTGAGCGCCAACTCCACGCCCGGCATCGGCTCGAGGATTTCAGACAGATTGCGGAGCTTCGGGGCTTGGACCTCCGTCGCCGTTCGATTCCGTCGCGCTGTCCTCGATACCTTTCTGCCGCTCCTCGGCGAGGCGTCTTCCGTCAATCACCGCATCTGCGATAGCGGCAGTGAACAGCTTAATCGCGCGGATCGCGTCGTCGTTGCCGGGAATCCGGTACGCGATGAGGTCCGGGTCGCAATTGGTATCGACCACCGCGATCACCGGGATCGAAAGCCGCTGCGCTTCGGCGACCGCGATATATTCCTTCTTGGTGTCGATGACCCACAGCGCGTCTGGCAGCTTGCGCATTGTCTTGATGCCGCCGAGCGTAGCCATCAGCTTTTCATGCTCGCGCGCGTTCTCGCTCATCTCTTTCTTCGTCAGCGCGCTCTGCATCTCAGGATCCGCGAGGATTTCTTCGAGCTTTTTGAGACGATCAATCGACGCGCGGATCGTTTGAAAATTCGTGAGCATCCCGCCCAGCCATCGGTTGTTCACATAGAACATCCCGCATCGCTCGGCTTCCTCGCGAACGATATCCTGGGCCTGCTTCTTGGTGCCGACGAACAGGATGGTGCCGCCCTGGGAGGCGAGGTCGCGCGCGAAGTCATAGCAGGAGCGAAACATCTTCACGGTCTGCTGTAGATCGATAATGTAGATGCCGTTGCGGGCGCCGAAGATGTACGGTTTCATCTTCGGATTCCAGCGGCTCGTCTGATGGCCGAAGTGAACGCCGGCCTCGAGCAGCTGTTTCATGGAAATTTCGGTCATAATTCCTGCCTGTTCCTCATCGCAAAAGTGTTATCGCGCAATCTTCCTTTATTAGCAGGGTGCGCGACGCCATCAAAGCGCCGGCAATCCGGGATTCCTCACGCGCCAGACAGCGCAAGCGAACGACAAAACAAGAACCTCAGTTTGACGACTCGCGTTCAGGTATTCATCGACTCGAGGAATTCATCGTTGCTCTTGGTTCCCTGCATCTTGTCGATGAGGAACTCCATCGCCTCGACCGCGTTAAGCTGCGAAAGCAGCCGGCGCAGAATCCAGAGCCGATTCAGCGTTGAGCGCGGGAGCAGCAGCTCTTCTTTGCGGGTCGTCGAGCGCTGGATATCGATGGTCGGGAAAATGCGTTTTTCGAGCAGACGGCGGTCGAGCGAGATCTGCTGATTGCCGGTGCCCTTGAACTCTTCGAAGATGACTTCGTCCATGCGGCTGCCGGTATCGACCAGCGCGGTCGCGATAATCGTCAAACTGCCGCCGTCCTCGGTATTTCGCGCCGCGCCAAAGAATTTCTTCGGTTTGTGCAACG
>DASPQU010000015.1:0-5944 GCA_035624805.1 Binataceae bacterium (SeqCode)
GCGCTCCTCGTCGACGTCGTCCCACGGCACTTCGAATTCGTAACCCAGATAGGAAAGTTTCAAGCCGGGGGACGTCGAAATCGCCTGGTCCCTGAGCGGAACCGGGATTTTCCATAAAAGCGGGTCCTTCCAACCCCAGTAACGCGCTTGCGCCATGAACATGGTCGGAACACCGAAAAACCATCCGTAGGCGCCGATCGCTACAAAAACGACCAGAATCCACACAGCGATGCGGGCTCGTCGTGACATGTTGTCTCGAGGTTAGCACAACCACGCCAACGAGAGCATCGGCGCGATTGCTCATCGATGGGCGTGCGACTGCGAAACCAGCGCTTCCAATTTCGCCAGGGCGGGGGCGAGGTCTTGTTTGTCTTCGATTGCGTCGAGGAACGGATCGCGGCGCATCCGTTCCATCCGTTTCAGGATGGTCTTAATGGTGAACTGGGCGGGATCGAGGTTCGGCTTGAGATCCTCGATGCGCAGCGGCGCTGATACCGGCGCGCCAGGAATCGGACGGACCGCATACGGTGCGGCGATCGTCTTTCCGTATCCGAGCTGAAGATAATCGATATAGACGCGGCCCTTGCGCGCGCTCGTCACCCGCTGGATCGTTGCAAGCTCGGGTATCCGCGCCTCGATGACGCGTGCCACCAGTTCCGAGAACGTCTTCGCCTGTTCGTAGGTGTACATGGGCTTGAGCCCCGCGACGACGTGCAATCCCATCTGTCCCGAGGTTTTCACGACGGCGCGCAGCCCGATCTCTTCGAGGACATTGTTCGTCTCGCGCGCGACTTTGATCGCATTGGGCGTCGTCGAGCCTTTGGGGTCGATATCGAAGAGCAGCCAGTCGGGATGCTCAAGGCTGCCGACGCGCGATGACCAGATGTGAATCGGAATCGTTCCAAGGTTGGCGACATAGGCGAGAGCCTCGGCGCTCTCAAGGATGAAGTACTCGATATCGCGCTCGGAATCCTCCGAGTAAATCGACTCGCGGCGAATCCATTCAGGGACGAACTCCGGCGCGTCCTTTTGATAGAAGCTCTTGCCCTCGATTCCGTCGGGATAGCGCACGACCATCACCGGGCGGTCCTTCAGATAGGGCAGCATCCAGGGCGCGATCGCTCTGTAATACTCGACGAGGTCGGCCTTCGTGGAACCCTCCTTGGGCCAGAACACCTTGTCAGGATTGGTCACCGTCGCGCGCGGCGCCGAATGTTCTTCTGCAATCGGGGGCGGCGGCTCGTTCGCTGCAAGTCCGCTCGACGAGACGGCCGCCGAGCCGAACGTATCTTCGTAGCCGCACGCGCGGGGGTCGGCGTTCTCAACGAGGCGCAGGAAACTCGGATGGCGCGCGCATCCGTCGTCGGTCACGTCGGCGAAACGGACTTGAGCGACGATCGTAGGCTCGACAAAATGCGACTTTCGCGGGACCGGCGCCTGCTCGGGCGCGGTCTTGGCGAACGGCGACGAATCGCGTGGGATCAGCTTCAATCGCTCGTGAATCGCCTTGAGCGTGTCGCCGGAAAATCCCGTTCCGACCTTTCCCGTATAGCGCAGCGCGCCCTGCGAATCGTAGAGGCCGATCAGAAGCGCGCCGAAGTGCGCCCGCGAGCCTTCCGGGTCGCTCCATCCGCCGATCACGAAGTTTCGCACGCGAGGACACTTGAGCTTGATCCAATCCGGCGAGCGACTTCCGCGATAGGGAGCATCGCGTCGCTTGGCGACGATTCCTTCCAGTCCTGCACTCGCCGCGGCCTCGAAGAATTCGCGCCCCCGACCGACGATATGATCGCAGTAGCGAATCGGGCCCTCGCCGCGGATGAGTCGCGAGAGAAACTCCTTGCGCTTCTCCAGTTCAAGTGAGCGGAGATCGAAACCGTCGAACGTGAGTAGATCGAAGATGAAATGGATAACCGGGATCGAGAGGCTGAGCGCCTGCGCAGTGCGTGCGTCCTGCACATGCATCCGGCGCTGGAGGGTCTGGAAGTCGGGTCGGCCACGCTCGTCGAGCGCGACGATTTCGCCGTCCATCACGAAACGATCGTACGGGAGCGCGTCGAAGGCGAGGGCGACCTCCGGATAGCGCTGTGTGATTTCGACGCCGCTGCGTCCGTAAAGGCGCACGTGATCGCCGTCGCGAATCGCGAGCGCGCGGATACCATCGTATTTGATCTCGAAGAGCCACTGCTTGCCGTCGAACGGCTCGTAGGCGAGCTTGGCGAGGCTCAGGGGAAAGTCCGCAGGCTTGAGCGGGGTGTCGCGGCGCTTTGCGCCGGCGCGATCGAGTTCGCGCGAGATTTCGCGTCCGACGGCGTCGGCGTCGCGCATCTCGTCGACCGTCAGGCCCGAGAGGACCGATCGCGGATGGGCCAGCGTGACATCCTCGTCGCTCGCCCATGTGTCGCGCTTTTTGATCAGCAGCCAGTTCTGCTTGCCGTCCTTCATGCCTCTCGTGCGCACGAGAGTGAAAGCGCCGTGCAGCTTGAAGCCCGATAACTCGAGATCGAGCTTTCCGGCGCGGACGGCGTCGGCGGCGTTGCCGTCCTTGGGATCGATCACGCGATAAACGCCGCGATCCCACAGGATAACGGGCCCTGCGCCGTAATTGTCGGCGGGAATCACACCTTCGAAATTGCCGTAGTCGAGCGGATGGTCCTCGACCATCACAGCGAGGCGCTTGTCGGCGGGATTCATCGAAGGTCCCTTGGGGACCGCCCACGAACGCAGCACACCTTCCATCGCGAGGCGAAAATCATAATGCAGACGGCGGGCGGAGTGCTCCTGAACAACGAACATCGCTGCATCCGCGCCGCTTGAGGGCGTGACTCGACTGCCGAACGGCTCCGGAGTGCTCTCCGGTCGGCGTTTCTTTCTGTATTGTTCGAGGGCCATCCGGCGGCGCCGCGCGCATCCGTCCCGGACGGACGCGCGCCAGGCACAGGTCAATTTTATGCGTGCCGCGTGACGGCTGTCATTACGCGCGCGGCCCACGAGGGTCAGGCGGGGCCGCCTAACGTCTCTGATATCCGCCGACTCGCCATTTGCCGTCGCGATCGACCATTGTGGTCACGTATTCGGCGGTCTTCTTGACCTTCTGGAAAGACGAACGGTAGACGACGGCCACATACTTCCCGTCCGGCGCGCCGGGGATTGAGGTTGCGTACTTGCTTTCGCGGGCCTCGCGTGAAACGAGTTTGCCGAATTTGGAGAAGCTCTCCTTCATTCCATCCACGAAGCGGTACTGCGGGACGGTGTCTCTGAAGTATTGCGAAGTTTCTTTCCACGCCGTGTCGTAGTCGCCGGCGTCGATGAGAGCGAGCCATTTTTCGACGACAGGCTTCGCGTCAGCCTTGGCTTTGGCGGTCTCGGGAGTATCGGGTGTAGCAGTAGGCTGTCCCTTTGGCATGGTGCTCTGTTGTGCGTGTGCGGGACTCGCCATCTCAGAGACCCCAATAATGAACGCGGCCAGGGCAACCGCGGCAATCACAACCGTCCGTTTCATCCAAACCTCCCAAGCGCGGGCATCACGCCCATCAAAACAGATTCGCGATCGTAGATACCGATAATCGATGCCCGGGCCAAGTCTTGCGATGCCGTCAACGGATAAAATATCCCGAGACGCGCCAGCTTCCATCGGGATCGAGCATCGGAGTAACCGTTTCGGTTGCGGATTTCTTGTTTGCGAACGAGGTTGCGTAGGTAATCACGACGTATTGGCCGTCAGGCGCGCCAGGCAACGTTGTTGCGTATTTGGCGGAGACGACTTTTCGAGATATCAGGTTGCCGAGCGGAGGTCTGACGGCAGTGACCTGCTGTACCCATCGGTCCATAGAGACGGCGTTCTTGAAATACGCTGCTGCGTTATTCCAGCTGCCTTTGTAATCGCCCGCGTCAACCAGCGCGAGCCATTTTGCCGATGCGGCCTCGGCCTTTTCCACCGCCTGCGTGGAATCGCTCGCGCCACGAGCGTTAAGCGCCGCAGTGAACACAAGAATGATAGCGCCAAGAACGGCTGTCCGTTTCATCGTGAGAGCCCCCGGAAAAAATGCGTGGCTATCAACATACAGATGACGGATGCGCTGTCCAAGTGAGCGGCGAAGCTTTCTAAGCGCTGTCGGACGCATGTGTGGCGGCGACCTCGCTCGGCGCGACCAGATGATGTCGTGTGCGCCATGACGTGAACCATTCCTGCAGTCGCTCCATGTAGATGTAGAAGACGGGAGTGATGTAGAGCGTCAGAAACTGCGAGAAAAACAATCCGCCGACCACGGCGACGCCGAGCGGACGACGCGATTCCGAACCGGCTCCGAAGCCGATCGCGATCGGCAGCGTGCCGAGCAACGCCGCCATCGTGGTCATCATGATCGGGCGAAAGCGGATGATACATCCTTCGAAGATCGCCTCGGCGGGAGACTTGCCCTCGGTTCGCTGTGCGTCGAGGGCGAAATCGATCATCATGATTGCGTTCTTTTTCACCAGTCCCACCAGCATGATCACGCCGACGAAAGCGAACAGATCGAGTTCCATCCCGAAAGCCCACAGCGTCAGCAGAGCGCCCATCCCTGCCGACGGGAGTCCCGAGAGAATCGTGATCGGATGGATGAAGCTTTCGTAGAGAACGCCGAGCACCAGGTAAATCACGAGGATCGTCGCGAGCAAAAGAATCCCAAGGCCACGCAATGAGGACTCGAAAGCCTGCGCGGTTCCCTGGAACGTCGTGGTGATCGAGGACGGGAGCGTGTTTGCCGCCATCGCTTTCACTTCGTCGAGCGCCTTGCCGAGCGACACGCCCGGCGCGACGTCGAACGATATCGTGACCGAGGGCAACTGCCCGAGATGGTTGATCGAGAGCAGCCCCAGGTCGCGCGTCTCGCGCACCAGCGTATCAAGCGGAACGAGTTGCCCGTTCTGGGATCGCACGTAGAGCAGCGACAGCGTCGAAGGTTCGTTCTGATATTGCGGTTCGACTTCGAGCAGGACTTTGTATTCGTTGTTGGGCGCGTAAATCGTCGAGATCTGACGCGAGCCGTAGGCGTCATAGAGGGCGTCTTCGATCGATTGCGCCGACACACCGAGCGACAGCGCCTTGTCACGATCGATATCGACGCTGACCTGCGGGTTCGCGTTCTGAAGGTCGCTGTTGACTCCGCGCAGGTCCTTCAGCGCGCGCATCTTCTGCTCCAGAATAGGAGTGTACTTGTAAAGGTCGTCGTAACTCGGGCTCTGCAGCGTAAGCTGATACATGCTGCGCGTGAATTGCGCTCCGATCCGAATCGGCGGCGGATTCTGCAAAAAGACCTCGAGCCCGGGAATCTGATTCACCCGCGGGCGCAAATAGTTGATCAGTTCGTCGGCGCTGAATCTGCGATGCGAGCGCGGCTTCAGGTGGCAAAAGATGATTCCGCTGTTCGACGCTCCGCCCGGGCCGCCGCTCCCGATGCTCGCAAAGGATTCCTCAATACTGGGATCCTGCATGATCATATGTGCGAGGGCGAGTTGATGCTGCTTCATCGACTGGTAGGAGATGCCCTGCTGCGCGAGCGAAAGCAGCATGATCTCGTTGTTGTCCTCGCTCGGAAGAAATCCCTTGGGTATCGAATAGAAGAGGTAGATGGTTGCGAGCAGCAGCACGCCGGAAAAGATCATCGTGGCCCGCTGCCGGCGCATGACCCATTCGAGGCTGCGTCGATATCCGTCGAGCATCCGGTCAAAAAACCGCTCGGTGACGACGTACAGTTGGCCGTGCTGCTCGCTGCGCGGCGGGCGCAGGAAGCGCGAGCAGAGCATCGGCGTCAGCGTCAGCGATACGAATCCCGAAACGAGAATCGCGGCTGCGATCGTTACAGCAAATTCGTGCAGCAAGCGCCCCAGGATGCCGCCCATGAAGAGGACAGGGATGAAAACCGCGGCCAGCGAGAACGTCATCGAAAGAATGGTGAAGCCG
>DASPQU010000016.1:0-3580 GCA_035624805.1 Binataceae bacterium (SeqCode)
GCGGCGGGATGTTCTTGAGATAAAAGATCGGCAAGCCTTCGTTGTCCTTGCGATTCACCGGGCTCATCACAAGCCCGCTGCCGTGGGTGAACTTGAGATGGCGGTTCACCCAAGTCTGCGCGTTTTCGGGCAGCAGCGAGACATTTAGCTCGCGCGGCGAAAGCATCACCTGTGTGTATTCGCCGTTGATCCAGTAGCGATCGATATCGACGTCGCCGAAATCGTAGTAGAGGCGGATCTCCTGTAACTGCCGATAGGTCGCGAGCAGCGGGCGCGGATCCCAGATGCGGATATTCTTGACGGTGGGCGCGTCTTCTTCGAGCGAGGCGCGCTTTAGCGTCCCCAGTCCCGCGAACGGTTTGATATCCACGCCGTCGAGATTGTAGGCATGGCGCGTCATCTCGATGTTGCGCACCAGGTAAGGTCGCTCGATCCTGAGCTCGTCAGGCTTGACCCAGATCTTTTCAATGACCGGCGCGACGAAGCCCAGCGCGATCGACGGACCGAAAACGATCGCCAAACCAACGAGCGGCAGCGTGATCGAATTTCGATTCACATTCGCGAGACAGATGACCGCTGCGACTATAGAGAGTGCAACGAGCAGCCACAGCCCGGGACGCCATAGCAGGTTGTCGACGTATCTGAGTCCGAAGACGACCCCATTACCCTGCAGCAAAAGAAGATATCGCGATATCCAATAACTGAACGCACGCTGCAGGAAAAAAAACGCGAGCAGGACCGAAATGTGCGCGGCGGCAGCAGGGCTGATTCGCGGCGGCGATTCACGGAAATCCAGCGCCCCGCGAATCCAATAGATTCCCAGCGCTACCGCCGCGGCGAGCATGATAATCACGAGGAGCAGATCGCGAATTTCCTCGAGCATCGGAAGCGTCAGCACGTAGAAACCGACGTCGCGCCCGAACGCCTGATCGAGGACGCCGAACGGAACCGCGTAAATCGCTTTGAGATAGATGTCCCAGCTCGCGGCTTCGCCCTGCGCGGGAAAAATCGCGAGGATTGCGGCCGCTGCAATCGCAAGCGTCGTCCACGGCACGCGATCGCCGAACGCCCGCAACAACTCCGGCAGGTTAACCTCGATCATTTCGTCCGAGCGCCGAACCACGTGGAGTCGTTCGCGCTCGTGACTGAGACGCAAGGCAGCGAACGCGCTTGCCGCGATCGCGAGGAACGCCGCCGCCCATACGACGGCGAACACGGCGACCTGTGCCTTTACGATTGTCGCAAAGACGCGCTCATACCCGAGCGAACTAAACCACAGGAAATCGACGAAGAACTGATCGGCTACGCTGACCAGCGTCAGGCCGGCGATCGCAATCGCCGCGACGATAAACAGGATGGTTCGCGGACGCATCGCCGGCTATTGGCCGCGCGCAATCCGGTCAACGTGTTCTCGCACAACTTCAGCGGGACACAGCCATAGAAACAGCCGGAGCGCAAAATACAGGGCGAGGATCCAATCGACTTCGCCCACGATCGGTACGAAGTCGAGCTCGATCGCCGGCGGAGTGAACATCAGCAATATGATCAGAAGCGGCGCGAGCTTGGCGAAAATCGAAACGCGACCATCGACCATCAAGCGGTAGAATACCCGGGCAAACTGCGGCAGATGCGTGACGATTCCGCCCACCCGCGCGGGCGTAAGAAGCTGCATTCGGATGAAATCGGTGAACATCGGGAGCGCCCCTCGATCGCGATTGTAGCACAGGCGAAGCTCCAGCGTGACAACTACGATGGCGCGCGGAATCCACGCAATGTAGTGGTTTTTTGCTAAGCTTTCGACGGGAGGATCAGAGGTTGAGGCGGCACATGAAGCTCGGCGACTTTCTGGTCGCCTACCTGCGGAAAATCGGCACCAAGCGCGTTTTCGGAATCCCCGGCGATCTCGCGCTCAAACTCTTCTTCACGCTTGGCCGCAAGCACGGACTCGATATCGTCACGATGTCGCATGAACCCGGCGTCGGCTTTGCTGCCGACGGCTACGCGCGCGCGACGGGGCGAATCGGCGTGATATGTGTCACTTACGGCGCAGGCGGGCATAACATGGTAAACCCGGTGGCCGGCTCGTTCTCGGAACGCGTCCCGCTTTTGATTTTCTCGGGCGGGCCGGGCGAGGAAGAGCGCAAACTCGGCACGCTGATTCATCATCAGGCGCGCGAGATCGAATCGCAGATGCGCATCTACCAGGAGGTCACGTGCGCGGCGCGGTTGCTCGACGATCCGCGCACCGCGGCCGACCAACTGCACGAAGTCGTCCGCACGATCTGGGCGGAACATCGCCCCGGCTATATCGAGATTCATCGCGACATGGTCGATCGCGTGATCGAAGTGCCCGACGATATTATCGATTGGGACGGACGCCTTCATTTTTCCCCATCCAACGCCGGTAACGTCCAGGAAGCGGCGCGCGAAACCGCCGCGATGCTCAATCACAGCCGCAAACCGATCTTGATTCCGGGAATCGAAATCCACCGCTACAAGGTCTCCGATGACCTCATCCGGCTGGCGGAAAAAATCGGCGCTCCGGTATGCACCACAGTTCTCGGCAAGGGGTGCTTCCCGATGGACCATCCGCTTTACATGGGCGTTCACGTCGGACCGATCAGTCCGGCGCCCATCGTGCAACGCATGGATGAAGCCGATTTCGTGCTCAACCTCGGATGCCTCAAAACTGACATGAATTTCGGAAATCGACCGCCCCAGATCATCCGCGATCGAACGGTATGGGCGGTCGATCGCCGCGTCGATGTGAAGTACCACACCTACACCGATGTCGAAGTGCGCGACTTCGTGCGCGCGCTGCTCAAATTCGAGTTCCGGCCGCGACGTGAGCGCGTCGAGTATGCAGACAATCTTGGCGCTAAACCGGCCGCCGACGGACGCCAGCTCAAGGTCGCCGATATCCTCAGGCTGACCAATGAGTTTCTCGCGAAATATCCCCGCTATATGGTTGTCGCGGAATCGGGCGATATGCTGTTCGGCGGACTGGATATCCGCGTGCCGCGTGGCGGGCTCTATATGGCGCAAGGGTTCTACGCTTCGATGGGTTTTGCCGTGCCGGCCGCGATCGGCGGTCAGCTGGGATCGGGCGCGCGACCTGTAGTGCTGTGCGGAGACGGCGGCTTTCAGATGACGGGTATGGAGATATCGCACGCGCCGAAAGAAGGTGCGAATCCGATCGTGATCGTGATCAATAACGGCGGATGGGGAATCTTCCGTCCGGTCGCCGCCGATCGTCGCGAACTTCTCGACATCCCGCCATGGAAGTACGCGAAGCTCGCCGAGGATTTGGGTGGCGTTGGCTTCGAAGCGGCTACTCCCGGCGAGTTGCGCGAGACGCTCGAAGCGGCGCATAGCAGCCGCAGCTTTGCGATAATCGACGCGAAGGTGCCCCGCGACGATCTCTCGCCCGTCACAATCAAGTACATCAAGGCCGCCGCGCAGCGTTCGCGGGCGCCGCGGGCGATGGCCTCGCGTCCGCACTGAATTTCATTGAAAAACTATTATGAGCGACTACGAGAAAATCTATCGCGAGTTTCGATGGAATACGCCTGAGTATTTC
>DASPQU010000017.1:0-6823 GCA_035624805.1 Binataceae bacterium (SeqCode)
AAACCGCTTGAACGCAAGGAAGCCAGTTGGATAGTGCGTCCGCTGTATTCCTATCTGAAACGCACTTTCGGCAAGGAACTGACTCCTTACAAGATCTGGGCTTACCGTCCACGCCTGTTGCTGGGCGCCACGATCTTCACCGGTGCGATCGAGCTGTCGAAGGGACTGGATACAACAATCAGGTCGCTGGTCAGCATCCGCGCCGCGCAGGTCATCGGATGCCCCTTCTGAATTGACATCGGGTCTGCCGTAGGCAGACGCAAAGGGATTGATCAGGCAAAGCTCGCGGCTATCGCAACCTTCGAGCAGAGTACGCTGTTCACCGACGGCGAACGCGCCGCGTTAAGATACGCCGAGGCGATGTGCGAGCGAACCGTGGAGATTTCAGATGAGGTGTACGACGAAGTGCGAAAGCACTTCAGCGATCTGGAGATAGTCGAGTTGACGGCGCAAGTCGCGCTCGAAAACATGCGGGCCCGATTCAATCGAGCGTTTCAAGTTGGCAGCGACAACTTATGCATGCTTCCGGAGCACCATCCGAACGCCGTCGACGGTGTCTGAGGTGGGAGGGGCGCCGCCGATCAGTCGATGCCGAAGTGGATGGGTGCGGGGACGGGCATCCGTGCCCTCGGTGCGCGGGCCGCGCGCTTGACGCGGTGCCTTCGGCGAAACGCAAAGCGAGGCCACCAGCCTTCGAGATCATCAAACAACGAATACGCCACCGGCGTGATCAGAAGCGTGATCATAAGACACAGAGTCTGACCGCCGATCACGACGATGGCGAGAGCGCGATGCGATCCGGCGCCGGCGCCGGTTCCGAACGCGACCGGGATCATACCCGCGACGAGGGCCGCGGTCGTCATCAGAATCGGCCGCAGCCGCTCGCGATTCGCCTGGATAATGGCGACGCGACGTTCCATTCCCTGGTTGCGCAGATTGATGGTGTGGTCAATCTGAAGAATCGAATTCTTCTTGACGATCCCGAACAGCAGCAGGACGCCGAGCAGCGAATAAAGCATCATCTGTTCACGCAGCACCAACAACGCGATCAGCGCAAACGGGATCGACAGCGGCAACGAAAGCATGATCGTTATCGGATGAACGAAGCTTTCGAACTGCGCAGCCAGAATCATGTACATGAAAATGATCGAGAGCACGATCGCGATGGTGAAGCCTTCGACCATCTCGCCGAAGACCTTGCTCTGACTGTAGCCGCCGAACGTCGCGAGATAGCCGCTCGGAATGTGAATCTTTGCGACCCGTTCGTTAAGCTCCTTGATTACCTTGTTCATCGCCGCGCCGGGCGCGAGGTTGAACAGAAGCGCGATCTGACGCTGGCGTTGCTGACGATCGATCTGCACCGGCCCGATTCCGTGGATGAGTTGCGCGACGTTGTCGAGCCGCACCTGTCCCACATTTGATGACAGCACGGTCATTGACGCGACCGTGTCCGGATCGTTTTTGTCCTTTTCATTGAGCTGAAGGCGGACGTCGTAGGTATCCTGGCCTTCGCGGTAGCGCGTCACGACATCGCCCTGCACCATCGTGCGCACCGTCGAGGCGATATCCGCAACCGATACTCCCAAGTCGGCGGATTTCTGACGATCGATGTTGACCTGCAGCTCGGGCAGACCGCCTTCATAGCTCGAATCGAGGTCGACGACGCCCGGGATCTTCTGGATTTCGCCCCGTACCTCGGCGGCGAGGGCCTGCAGCTTTTCAAGGTCCGGCCCGCGTACGTCATACTCGACGTCCACCTCGCGAAAGCCGCCCTGTTCCCACGGTTTGATCGCATCGACGCTGATGCGCAGCGCGGGGAAGTCCTTCACCAGCGCGCGCGTTGCGACCATGATTTGCGCCTGTGAGCGGCGTCGCTGGTTGATGGGCGAGGTCTTTACGATAATCTGCGCGACGGTTACGCGGCCGGCGCCCCCGGTATCGCCGATGGTTGCGAAAAGATGGCGCACTTCGGGCAGCTTGCGCAGACGCTTCTCGATCTGGGCGACAACCTCGTCGGTGTGCAGGAGGGAATAGCCCGGCGGAGTGCGGATATTGACGGCGTATTCGCTCATGTCCTCATCGGGCATAAAGGTCGCGCCGACGATCTTCATCAGGACGGGAATCGCGACCACCAGCGCGATTGAGACCGTGACGATTATCCACCGATGGCCAAGTGACCATTGCAGCGCACGTCCGTAAAATCTCTCGATCGGTCCGAAAAACCTCGATTCCCGCGATCGATGCTTCAACTCCGAGGGCCTGGGCAGAAAGCGCGAGCACAGCATCGGGGTCAGCGTGAACGCGACCAGCAGCGATACCATGATCGAAAACGCCATCGTCAGCCCGAACGAATTCAGAAAACGGCCCATCACGCCGTGGATGAACGCGACGGGAACGAAAATGACCACCAGGGAAAGCGTCGTCGCGCTGACCGCGAGGCCGACCTCGGCGGTCGCCGCTCTTGCGGCCTCGATCGGCGACATTGCCTTCTCTTCGATGAAGCGAAAGATGTTCTCGAGGACGACAATCGCGTCATCGATTACGATGCCCACTGCCAGCGTCAGCGCCAACAGCGTCATCGTGTTGAGCGTGAAACCCATCCACAGCAGCAGCGAGTAGGTGGAAACGATCGAAACCGGGATCGCTACTGCGGCAATCAGCGTCGAGCGCAAAGAGCCGAGAAAGAAGAATACGACGATGGCGGCGCAGATGCCGCCCAGAATCAAATGCTCCTGCACGGTATGAACCGAATCGCGGATGAACTGCGAGGAGTCGCGCGAGACGATCACTCGCACGCCCGGCGGCAATGCCCGCGTGATATCGGCCAATCGCGCGCTTACGCGGTCGACCACTGCGATCGTATTCTGGCCCGATTGTTTGCGCACAATCAGCGAGACTGCGTTGGCGCCATCCCATCGCGACAGCGAGCGCGGCTCCTTGACGCTGTCCTCGACGATGCCGATGTCTCCGATCGTGACCGGACGGCCCTCGAACTCGCTGACGATGACGCGCGAGAAATCCGAAACGTCCGTGATGCGTCCCAGCGTCCGCAGCACCTCTTCGGACATGCCCTGCTTGAGCCTGCCGCCGGGGTACTCGACATTCTGACGCTGCAACGCGCCGGCAACCTGCTGAATCGCCGTGCCCGTCGCGCGCATCCTTTCGGCGTCGACCGAGACGTGAATCTCGCGCTCGCGGCCGCCGACGATGTCAATTGCGCCGACACCGTCGACCGACTCGAGCGGTTCCTTGATTCGTCGCCGCGCGATCTCGGTCAACTCCTTGATGCTCTGGTAGCCGGTGATGGTGTAGGTGATGACGGGAATCGCGTCGAGGTCGAACTTCGCGATAATGGGGGCCTTGGTGCCTTCGGGTAACTGATCAAGCACGGTCGAGACTTTGTCGCGCACGTCCTGGATTCCGACGTCGAGATCGCGATCGATCTTGAACTCGATCATGACGTTCGAAACGCCTTCGAGCGTTGCCGAACGCAAATCGTCGATTCCGCTGACGGTATTGACCGCTTCTTCGATCGGCTTGGTGACGCGCGCTTCGGTCTCCTCCGGAGCGGCGCCGGGCAGAAACGTCATCACCATCACGGTCGGCACTTCGACCTTCGGATAAAGATCGACGCCGAGCCGCTTGTAGGAGAACCATCCCAGTACGACCAGCACGCCCACGAACATCGTGGCGAAGATCGGGCGTCGGACGCATAGATCGGCAAGGATCATGACTGCTCTTTCGTCTCGACCGCGAGTCCGTCGGCAAGACGGTCGATGTCAGAAGTGACGACCTTCTCGCCATCGTTAAGACCCTTGACGACTTCAATACGGTCGCCTTCGACGACGCCGGTCGTGACCTCGCGTGCGCGAACGATTCCGTCCTTCACGACGAATACTCGCGCGACGCCCGCGTAACGCAAAATCGCGGTCTGCGGCACGAAAAGCGCGCGGTCGTGGCCGAGATCGACTGTGACGTGGGCGAAATAGCCCGGTTTCATGCTGCCGTCCGGATTGGGGACCTCGGCTTCGACCAGCAGCGTGCGGCTGTTGTCGTCGAGCGAGGGCGCAACGCGGGTGACTACGCCCTCGTAAGCCTTCCCGGGTGAGGCATCGATCGTGAGACTGATATGGAGCCCAAGTTTGACGAGCGGCACATAGCGCTCCGGGATTGCGGTGCGAGCTTTGATCGGATCGGTCGAGATGACCTCGTACAGTGGCGCTCCCGGAGCGACATGCTCGCCAAGTGCGACCATCCGCTTCTGCACGAATCCGTCGAAAGGCGCGCGGACGTACGTATCGGCCAGGTGTTTCTTCTCGATGCCAAGCTGCTTCAGCGCCGCGTCAGCGTCGGCTTGGGCGACCCGCAGTGCGGCTGCCGATTGATCGTATTGCTGGGCGGCAATCAGATGCTCGCGGTTGAGTTCCTCGGTGCGATTGAAGTTTGACTGCGCGTTGTTTTCCTGGGCTACAGCCTGATCGTAAGCCGCCTGCGCCGATTCGACCCGGAGGCCGTATTCGCGCGGGTCGATTCGAAGCAGCACCTGGCCGGTTTTGACGCGATCGCCCAGATCGGCGGAAATCTCTGACACTGATCCCGTCACTTCCGCCGCGAGCACTGCCTTTTCACGAGGGTAGAGAGCGCCCTGAACTTGAGCTCGGCGCTCCAAGTCATATTCACGAGCGGTCGCAACCGACACCACGATCTTCTCCGGCGCCGCCGGTTGATTCGAAGCGCCGGCTGCGTTCGGCCCGCTGCAAGCCGGCAGTGAGAACGCCAGGAGCAAAACCGCCGCTGCGATGCTCGGATATCGAGGCTTCATTGGCCGTTGCCGTTGCGCGACGGCGCGCAAGCCACCCCGTGGAGGAACAAATCGATTAGAGGCTCTGCGTCGGTCTCCGGCGGTGACGACGTGAAGCCGAAGAGGCGCCGCTGGAAGGTCGCGGTCACCATTTCGTTGAGCATGAAGGCGCAGAATTGGGGATCGACGGCCTTGATCACTCCGGCGCGAGCCGCACTCGAGATAACCTCGGCGGTGAAATCGAGCAATGTGACGTAGAGCTGGCGCACTTCCTCGCCGCGCGCGTCGGCCGGCTCGATTCGAACGAAGCTGCTGTCCAGCAAGAAGGCCTTGATGAAATCCAGATTCGCTTCGCCGACGCTGAACATCCTGCGAATCAAAGCCGGCACGCGCTCCGCAGGATCAGCGGGAAATTCGGCCGGACGCTTGATTTCGGCGATCATCGTGCGCAGGCCTTCAACAATCGCGGCGTGGAGCAGGTCGTCCTTGTTGGAGAAGTATAGGTAGATAGTGCCCTTCGCGACTTTCGCTTCTTCGGCGACACGATCGATCGTCGTGCCCTCAAATCCGTGTCTTCCGACCACCTTGCGCGCCGCCGTTAGGATTTCACGTACTCGATATTCTTTTATAACTTCTTCGCGGGTCATTAGTATGAGCGTCCAGTCAACTGAACGTACAGTCAGTCTATCTTCATTCTCGGAAACGAGGCAAGGGGCATCGTCGCAAGGCTCGCGATAACGGGACCCAATTCGATTCGTTTGACGCGTGTCTGTAACTCTCGATATAGAAGGTCTGTAGTATTTGTTACAGAAAGTTGAATTGGAGAAATCTCGTGGCAATCAAAATGGGCGTCTCGTACGATTTCCGAAACCCGCGTGGCACGTGGTGGAGGCCTTATCCGCAGTTGCTTCGCGACCTGCTCGGACAAATCGCAACCGCAGATCGACTCGGATACGACAACGTCTGGGTCACGGAACATCACTTCGTCGAAGATGATTACAACCCGTCATCGATGACCGCGCTCGCCGCGATCGCAGCGCGCACCGAGCGAATCCGGATCGGCACGTTCATTACGCTGCTGCCGTTTCAGAACCCGATCCGCCATGCCGAAGACGCAGCGTGCGTTGACAACTTGTCCAACGGGCGGCTTGAGCTCGGAGTCGGCCAGGGCTATCGAGCTGACGAGTTCGACAAATTCTGCATACCGCGCGAAGAACGCTCGGCCAGATTTTCGGAAAGCCTGAAACTGATCGAACGTTTGTGGACGCAGGAGAACGTGAGCTTTGAGGGGCGATTCTCGCGATGCAAAGACATCACGATAAGTCCGCGTCCGGTTCAGAAGCCGCGCCCACCGATTTGGATTGGCGCCCGCACCGAAAAGGCAATCAAGCGCGCGGCTCGTCGCGGCTACAACCTGATGGCCACAATCGGGCCCGATCCTGCTCCCACCTATCTTGCCGCGCTCAAAGAAAACGGCGGCAACCCGGCGGATTTCTCGATCGCGCAGGCTGGTTTGATGTTCGTCGCGGGAAATCGCGATGAGGCGTGGGATGCTACGCAGGAGCACATTCATTACACGATGACGCATTATCGCAACTGGATGAGCGGCGGCGGTAAGGATTTGCCGGGAGATGACGACATTTGGAAGCTGACCGATCCGCGCGAGCTGCGCCATTCCAGATACGCAAACGGTTTTCTAGTCGGAACGCCTGATGAGGTTACGAAGAAGATCGAAGCCCTCACCAAACGTTTCTCATTCACTCATCTGGTTCTCACCGGCCATTTCCCCGGAATGGATGTGGCTACGTCCACTAAGTCGATCGAGCTTTTCGCGAAAGAGGTCCTGCCCCATTTTCATTGAGCTGAACGAGATGAGGTCAACAACGCCAAATCTGCGGCTGCTTCAGGGCGAGCGATCGAAGCGCGCGATTCTCGATGCGACGGCCAAACTCATGGCTACGCGCTCCGGCGCATCGACCAGCATCGCTGCAATTGCAAAGGCGTGCGGCCTGCCTGCCAGTT
>DASPQU010000018.1:0-2703 GCA_035624805.1 Binataceae bacterium (SeqCode)
TGTTGCCTAAATGCCGCCTCATCTGCGCTGAGTCAATTTTCATCCGAAGCGGCGTGCTGGCGTTTCGACAGACTTCCATGCGATACGATCCAGTCACAAACCGGACGAATACGGGAGACGGCACAAATGGCAGGACGAATAGCAGATCGCGTCGCGATCGTGACCGGCGGTGCGTCGGGGATCGGCAAGGCTACTGTAGAGGTCTTCGCTCAGGAAGGCGCAAAGGTCATCATCGGCGATCTGGCCAACAGCGACGGCGAGAAAATCGCAAAGGAAATCGGCGGGATGTTCGTCGCGACAGATGTGCGCGAGCCCAAACAAATCGAAAAGCTGGTGCGCACCGCGATCGACAAGTTCGGCAAGCTCGACATCATGTTCAACAACGCCGGAATCGGCATCGCCGCTCCGCTTCTCGAACACAGCGACGAGCTTTATTCGAACACCATCCGCATCGATCTCGACGGCGTGTTCTTCGGCCTTAGATACGCGGGCAAGGTGATGGTCGGGCAAAAGCGCGGTTCCATCATCAATACCGCTTCAGTGGCGGGAATTCGCGGCAGCGTGGGACTCTCGGCCTACAACGCGGCAAAGCACGGCGTCGTGGGATTGACGCGCAACGCCGCGCTTGAATTCGCGCCGGCCGGAGTGCGCGTGAATTGCGTATGTCCGGGAATTATCGATACGCCGCTTGTCGCGCGCTCATTCGGATCGAGCGAAGAGATTCGCGAGTCGATGCATCGGTTCCATCCGCTCGGCAGGATGGGTTTTCCGGTCGAGATCGCCAAGGGCGTTCTGTTTCTCGCGTCCGACGATGCGTCGTTCGTGACGGGCCATGCGCTGGTTATCGACGGCGGCGTCAGCGCGGGCGTCGGCAACACCTCCGGCATCACGACGAACAACTGAGAAATCCCTCCCCCACTGATTGGAGAGTTTGACGGCGACCGTCCGGGTCGCCGTCGAATTCCCCGCTGTCGCAGTAAGCCTTGCACGCATGGCTATAAGTCGGCGTGATTTGACAAGGCAGAAATCCTTTTGCTAGATGCGAGCTAGGCCCTTTCGCCGGGGATCCAGAATCAGACAACTCAGACTCAAGCCAACGGAGGCTGCGATGGGAACAGTGCACATCAAGGATGAGGAGCGAATCGGTTCCGAAGCCAGAGTAAGGCTGCAGCCTTCCGTCTATCTGCAGAAACTTTACGAAACCGGCACTCCCGACCTCGCCTGGATGAACAACATGGGCGAGTGGGGGACGCGCGCGAAGCCTGGCAATCTCGGCTTGCGTCTCAAGGATATCGAAATCGGCAGCTACGGCGTTGTTCCCGATCATGGCGGAGAACATCGCTCGATGGCGCCGCGCGGGGCGGTGATCCCGGAGGGCTTGCCTTCGCTCGGATTCACGCTCAACGAGAAGGCGGAAGTATGGGCCGACAACGCGGCGGAGCTTTACGAGGAAGCCGTAGCGCGTCAATGGAGTTCGGCGCGCGATATCCCGTGGTCGGAGCTCAAGCCGCTTCCTGATGACCTCGAGCGCGCGATGTGCCAGCTATGCACGTTCCTGACCGAAGTCGAATTCATCGCGGCGGATGCGCCGACGCGATGGATGAGTCACATGAATCACGACTTTTTCGAAGTGAAGATGTTCCTTGCGACGCAGGCGATGGACGAAGCGCGGCACATGGACGTGTTCCGCAAACGCGCCCTCGCCAATGGTGGCGGACTCGGTATGGCGAGCCCGCTGAGCGAGTTGTCGCTAAAGCGCATTTTCGATGCGCCCAGCTTCTCTGCGCAAACCGGCCGTCTCCATCTGCTCGGCGAGGGATTCGTTCTCACGATGTTCCGCCAGGGCGAGTTCATAGCGCCGAGCCGCGTCGACCAGGAAATCTTTCGTCGATGCATGCAGGACGAATCGCGTCATGTCGGCTACGGCACGATGCATCTGCGCGCGCAGCTAAAGGCCGATCCTTCCGCCGCCGAGGAGATCCACGAGCAACTCGACGATGCCGAGCGCATCCTGCTTGAGACCTTCAGCGTGCCCGAACAGGTCGAGCCGATGGCGATCCTGATGGGCGGCGGCGTCAAGAATTTCGACAAGGGAATGGAGCTGCAGGCGCAGTTGTGGCGCAGGATCGTCAACGAGTACCTGCAGCGATGCGACTCCGCGGGGCTCGATCGGCGCCCGCGATGTATCCTGCCGACCGATTTCTCCAAGCTCTTGGAAAGTCCGCAAGATGCCGTCGTTTCCTGATCCGCAATGGTTTGTCGCCCTCGGTCGCCTGATGGAGGCCGAGGGCGCGACTTTCCAACGTCTTGGTTTTGCTGAGACGCGCTTTGTCGTACGTGTGATCCCCGACTACTCCGGCAACGGCGGCGAGACGCTGATTGGGCTCGTGATCGACGGGTACCGTTTGGCGAGCGCCGAGATCGTGGGCGATCTCAACGCCTTCGACCCCGATTTCGTGATTTGCGCGAAACGATCGGTCTGGGATCGGATGCTGAATGAGATCGCGGAAACCGGGCGTCCCTCGCTGCGGCACACGTTGAGTTCCCTCGCCTTGGTCGGCGAAGAGATGTGGCTCGAATCGACCGACCAACTGCGCGAGGACAAGTTCTACCGCTACAACCAGACGCTTCAGGAGATGCTCAACCTCGCCTCGAAGCTGCCGGCCTGACGATTACTATCGCCTGCGAACGACGGTCCATAGG
>DASPQU010000019.1:0-2272 GCA_035624805.1 Binataceae bacterium (SeqCode)
GTCCACATAATGCAGGCACCCAGCGGGAATCGGTGGTCGATCTTGACGCGCTCAAGCGAGCGCCCAAACGGGACGAATCGATACGCGTATAGCTGCGGAGGAAGAATAGTGGAATTCGGAGTAACAGTAATAACTCATATCGGAAAATCGCCCGAGCAAATCCGGCTAGCGGAAGAGCTCGGTTACGATCGCGCCTGGGTGCCGGATTCGCAGATGATCTGGTCCGACTGCTACGCGACGATGGCGCTGGCGACCGCGAGCACGAAGCGGATCAAGATCGGCACCGGCGTGGCCATCGCCGGCACGCGAATTGCGCCGGTGACCGCGCATTCAATCGCATCGATTAACCAGATAGCGCCGGGGCGCACGTTTCTCGGCATCGGCACCGGCCATACCGCGATGCGCGTGATGGGTCAGGATCCGATTGGCGTCAAGGAGTTCCGGGAATACCTGCGCGTCACGCGCGAGTTGCTCGACGGAAAGGCGGTCGACTACACCTATCGCGGCAAGACGCGCGAGATTAAATTCCTGCATCGCGACCGCTATTTCATCAATCTCGACAATCATATCCCGATGTATATCGCGGCCAACGGTCCCAAGGCGTGCGAGGCGGCCGGCGCCTACGGCGACGGATGGACCACGATTGGCAGGACCACCGAAGACCTTGAATCGCGCCTCTCGCACATTCGCGCCGGAGCGCAGGCGGTCGGGCGCAAGATAGGCTCCGACTTTCACGTCGTGCTCTTCACTTCGGCATCGGTATTAAAACCCGGCGAACGGCTGACCAGCGAACGGGTCATCGATGAAACCGGGCCCTGGGTAACCTGCGAGCTGCATTTCTTTTACGAGATCTGGAAGAAGGAGGGCAAAAACGACGCCCTCATCCCACCTTACTTTCGCGGCATCTGGAGCGACTATGTAAAGCGTGTTGAAAGCTTCAGTCTGCCGGAAAATGCGAGGTTCCGTCAGATCCACGACGGACATGCGACTTTCGTGCAGCCCGACGAGCGCCGCTACGTCACGCCCGACGCGATCAGGGCGACCGGACTCGTGGGAACGCCGGAAGAGATAATCGCGCAGATTCGCGATCTCGAAAAGATCGGAATCAAGGAGATTAACATCGTGCCCGGACCGGATTTTGCCGAAGGTCCGTTCCGCGACCTGGCGAAGCACGTGATTCCGGCTTTTCGATAGTCTTTACTGATATGAGGACCGCCCGCAAACGCGGCTTCTCCGGCGGAAGCTGCGTTTGCCCCGGTCACGGCCGGGCGGACGAGCCGACCCGCGCGCGCACCCGCCCGATCCTTATCGTGGATACATAACGAGGCATCCATGGATTTCGAATTTTCGAGCGCTCAACGCGAGATTCGCGACGCAGTTTCAGGTTTGTGCGCGCGATTCGGTGACGAGTACTGGCGCCAGTGTGACGAGCGCAATGCGTATCCGGAAGAATTCGTGCGCACCCTCAGTGAGGCCGGATGGCTCGCCGCGTTCATCCCGCAGGAGTACGGGGGCGCGGGTCTCGGCATGCTCGACGGTTCGATCATTCTCGAGGAGATAAATCATTCCGGCGGCAACGCGGCCGCCTGCCACGCTCAGATGTACACGATGGCTTCGCTGCTGAAACACGGCAGCGAGGAACAGAAGCGGCGCTACCTGCCGCGCATCGCCTCCGGCGAGCTGCGCCTGCAGGCTTTTGGCGTGACCGAGCCCGACGCCGGCTCCGAAACGCCAAAGATCAAAACCTTCGCCCGGCGCGCGGGCGACAACTACGTAATCAACGGCGGCAAGATTTTCACCTCGCGTTATCAGCATTCCGACATGCTATTGCTGCTGACACGAACGACAGCCTTCGAAGACGTCAAGAAAAAAACCGACGGCATGAGCCTGTTCCTGGTCGACCTGCACGAGTATGGCGACGCGATCAAGGCCGTTCCTATTCCGACCATGATCAACCACGGCACCAACCAGCTTTTCATCGACAATCTGACGGTGCCGCGCGAAGCGCTAATCGGAGATGAAGGCAAGGGCTTCAGCTATCTTCTGAGTTCTCTGAACGCCGAGCGTATCCTGGTTGCAAGCGAGTCGATTGGCGACGGCCGCTGGTTCGTCGAACATGCGGTCAACTACGCCAACGAGCGCAAAGTGTTCGATCGTGCGATCGGCATGAACCAGGGCGTCCAGTTTCCGATCGCGAAGGCTCACGTCTCGGTCGAAGCGGCCTCGCTGGTGCGGCTTAAGGCCGCGGCGCTCTTCGACGCCAACAAACCAT
>DASPQU010000020.1:0-2331 GCA_035624805.1 Binataceae bacterium (SeqCode)
CACCGGCGTCATCCGGATCGATCTTGCGATCCGATCGTTCAACTCGATGAACCCGTCTGCAACGCGCGGGCCCGCCGTATCCCTCATGAATTCCAGGATCGACGGACCGAATTCGATATAGTGGCCGTCCGCATCGATCACCGGATGGCCCAACCGCGCCCGAATCGCCCTCGAGGTCTGATGCTGCGCCATGATAGATTCCTCCGGTCCTGCCTCACGCTATCGGCGTTAGTACTCAATAGTCGGCTGGGTGACCGCGGGGCCCTAACGCGCAAGAAAGGCGTCTAGATTCGTCATTTGCTGCTTTTGCTCGAAGAAATCCTAATGGACGTCGATGCACCATCGCGCGGGCGCGAGCAAAGAGCGGAAGCCTCTGACTTCTTTCGACGGCCAGACGCGGCTCGTAAGAGCGAATCTCGATTTCGTCGCTTAGGACGTTCGACGACCGCGAAGCGTGGCTGTTCGTAGGACCAGCAAGATGCCGAAGACGGAAAGTACAGCTTCTGCGCCCGTCATCACGTAATCCACTAGCAAGCATAGCTTTTGCCTCAATCGCGAGCGGTCTCCTTTCGATTTGCTCGCATCCTGCAATAGCGTACATCTCGGTCGGTAAAGCCACCGCCTTGTCTCATGTTAATGCTTTGCTAACGCTCGCAGGTCAAACGTGGTTGCGGAGCATCAGCTCCTTCGGATGCGGCTCCAGGTACACCTGTCCCCGCAAATAGGCGATGTCACACTTTCGCACGTAATGTCGAAAAAGCGCGATCGGTACGGCTAGCGGCACGAGCCCGCGGCGGTAGTCGTCGATTAGCGTGACGAGTTCGTCACGCGAATCTTGGTCCAGATGCGGGCGAAGATAGCCAAGCATGTGGTGCAGCACGTTGGTGTGACGCGCCGTGGTCGCCAGCTTTTTCAGCGCTTCCATAAACGCGAACTCGTAGCGCTCGGGCAGCTTGTCCCCGGGCAAACGCTTTGCAGAGGCGACGAATCGGCCCAGTTCGTTGTAGGCCTGCGGTGAATGCGCCATCAAAGTAAGCTTGTGCGCTGTATGGAACTGGACGAGCCCGCCGAGTGTCCAGCGCGAAGAGAAGAAGGAGCGCAGACGCCGATAAGCGAACACCCGCTCGACGAAGTTCTCGCGCAGGCGCAGGTCGTTCAGGCGCCCTTCTTCTTCGACGGGCAAACAGGGGTAGTGCCGCATCAGGGCCGCCGCGAACAATCCTGAGCCATCGCGCATCGGCATCCCGGAGGAACCGTAAACGCGCACGCGTCCCATCCCGCAGCTTGGTGAATCCTTTTTCAGCACATAGCCCGAGAGTTCTTCGCGCCCCAGCGCGACGACGCGGCGTTGCGCGTATGAGTTCATTTTGTCGCTGAGGTCGATGCTTGTGTTGTTGGTGACTAGTCTGGTCGCGCGATCTGTATCGCTGTCGCGGACAAGACGCAGTGTTTCGCGCGGAACGCCAAGGCCGATCTCCACTTCGGGACAGACGGGAACGAACTCAACGAAGCTGCCCAGCGTATCAACCAGAAAATCACTGCGCTTGTGGCCGCCGTCGAAGCGCACCTTCACACCCAGCAGACATGACGAGACTCCGATCTTGATCGGTTCGTCGCTTGCGTAGAGCGCCCTCGCGGGTGTTAAGCGCTCCATTTCTCGATATACGGGCGACTGTCGAACTTACGCGAGGTGCTGGCAAACGACATATAGCGAATTTTGCCATAGACTGGCCGCTCGGGACCCCACGCGCGGTCATGTTTGCCGCCGATTGCCCAGGCGATGCCGGCGTAGCCGTTCGGATCGCGGCCGTCGAGCTCGTAGCGATCGTTGAGCCTCACACAGACGTCGTAAGCTTCGTCCGCAGCCCGACTCCACTCCAGAATCTTCTTGGCCCAGTACATGCGCAGATATCCATGCATCCATCCCGAGGCGACCATCTGCCTTTGCGCCGCGTTCCAAAGAGGGTCGTGGGTCTCCGCATTCGTGAGTTGGCTTTCCGTGTAGAGATGGGTGCGCTCATCCGCCGCATGCTCATCGAGGGTGCGCCGCGCCCACGGCTCGACGCACGTGAGGCTCTTGAAGCGCGGATTATAGCGGACAAAATTGACCGCAAGTTCGCGCCGCACAATCAGCTCCTCCAGGAACGCCTCGCGATCCCGGGCCGGCGCTGCTGCGCCCTCAATCGCGAGCGCCACAGTATGTGGCCCAATCTGACCGAAATGAAGATAGGGCGAGAGCTGGCTGGTTGCGTCGATTTCCGGATGGTTGCGGTTGCTGGTGTAGCCCGGCAGACGATGGCGGATAAATCGACGGAGCGCGTTCAGCGCGGC
>DASPQU010000021.1:0-2795 GCA_035624805.1 Binataceae bacterium (SeqCode)
GGCGACCCGAACGTTATCGCGAATTCGGAAGGAAGCCGCACGACGCCGTCGGTCGTCGCTTTCACCGATTCCGGTGAGCGATTGGTCGGGCAAATCGCGCGACGACAGGCGATCACGAATCCCGAAAACACGATTTTCGCGATCAAGCGCCTGATCGGGCGGCGGTTCGAAGACGCCGAAGTCCAGAAGGCGATGAAGGTCTCGCCTTACAAAATTATCAAGAATGAGGACGGCGCGGCGTGGGTCGAGATCCGCGGCAAGAAGTACAGTCCGGCGGAAATCTCGGCGTTCGTGCTTCAGAAAATGAAGCAGACCGCTGAAGATTATCTCGGCGAGAAAGTCACCGAGGCCGTCATCACCGTCCCCGCGTATTTCAATGACAGCCAGCGTCAGGCGACCAAGGATGCCGGCCGGATCGCGGGCCTCAACGTTCTGCGAATCATCAACGAGCCGACCGCGGCGTCGCTCGCCTACGGCCTCGACAAGAAGAAGGACGAGAAGATAGCGGTGTTCGACCTGGGCGGCGGCACCTTCGATATATCGATCCTCGAAATCGGCGAAGGTGTCTTCGAGGTCAAGGCTACCAACGGCGATACGTTCCTCGGCGGCGAGGACTTCGACCAGCGCGTTATTGATTACCTTGCCGATGAGTTCCGCAAGGACCAGGGAATCGACCTGCGCAAGGATCGGATGGCGTTGCAGCGCCTCAAGGAAGCTGCGGAAAAGGCGAAGTGCGAGCTATCGACGGTGATGGAAACGGACATCAACCTTCCGTTCATCACTGCCGACGCGTCCGGTCCCAAGCATCTCAATATCAAGCTGACGCGCGCCAAGCTCGAAGCACTATGCGCGGATCTGCTCGACAAGCTCGACGGCCCCTGCATCACTGCGCTGAAAGATGCCGGACTGAAGGCCTCCGACATTGACGAGGTTGTGCTCGTCGGTGGAATGACGCGGATGCCGTCGGTTCAGCAGCACGTGAAGCGCCTGTTCGGAAAGGAAGGCCACAAGGGTGTCAATCCTGACGAAGTCGTCGCGGTGGGCGCCGCGATTCAGGCAGGCGTCCTGAAGGGCGAAGTCAAGGACGTTCTCCTGCTCGACGTAACACCTCTCTCGCTCGGAATCGAAACGCTCGGCGGAGTGTTCACCAAGCTTATCGAGAAGAACACCACCATCCCGACGCGCAAGAGCCAGGTCTTCTCGACCGCGCAGGACAATCAGACGGCGGTTACGATTCGCGTATTCCAGGGCGAGCGCGAGATGGCGTCCGACAACAAGCTGCTCGGGCAGTTCGACCTTGTCGGGATTCCGCCTGCGCCGCGTGGGATGCCGCAGGTCGAGGTCAGTTTCGATATCGACGCCAACGGCATCGTGAACGTGCACGCGAAGGACCTTGGCACCAACAAGGAGCAGTCGATTCGGATTACTGCCTCCTCCGGCCTCACCGAGGAGGAGATCAAACGGATGGTTCGCGATGCCGAGTCGCACGCGGCCGACGACCACAAGCGTCGTCAGGCGGTCGAGGCGCGCAACAAGCTCGACAACCTGATCTACACGACCGACAAGACGCTCAAGGAATACGGCGGCCAGCTCGACGAAGCTTCGCGCAAGTCGATCGAAGAGGCGATCGTGTCGGCCAAGGGCAAGCTCGAATCGAACGACGCCGATGAGATAAATCGGGCGGCGGAGGCTCTGAGCAACGCGTCGCACAAGCTCGCCGAGGCGATGTATGCGAAGACGCGCGCTGGAACGGGCGGTCAGGCCGACGGTGGCGCCGCCGGGGATGGCGCAGCCGGGGCGGGTCCGAAGCCGGGCGAAGGCGGCGGCCAGGCAAAAGAAGACGTGGTCGACGCGGACTTCAAGGAAGTGAAGTGAGCATCGAAAAATGACTTGCGCGACACGATGCAAACAGCGCGCAAATTAACGAAGGCGGGCGTGCGATAATGGAATCGTCGCCCGCCTTTAGTCTAAAATCGCAACGCGATGCCCGCCGATAGAAAACGCGACTATTACGAAGTGCTCGGGGTCACCCGCGCTGCGTCCGACGAAGAACTGAAGAAAGCCTACCGGCGCCTCGCCGTCCAGCATCATCCCGATCGCAATCCCGGCGACAAGCAGGCCGAAGAGCGATTCAAGGAAATCAACGAGGCTTACCAGGTCCTTTCCGATGCGGATAAGCGCGCCCAATACGATCGTTTCGGTCATGCCGCGTTCCAGAACGCCGGTGGAGGTCCCGGGGGATTCGGCGGCTTCGATTTCAGCCAGGGCTTCGAGGAAGTCTTCTCTGATATTTTCGGGGATTTCTTCGGTACCGGGCGCGGACGCTCGCGATCGCGCACCCGGCGCGGCGACGATCTGCGCTACGACCTCGAGGTCGAGTTCGAAGAAGCGGCGCGCGGGATCGAGAAAGTCGTAAAGTTTCAGCGCCTCACTCAATGTGAAGCCTGCAATGGCACGCGCGCCCGCGGCGGCTCCAGCGGCGTTCGCCAGTGCCCCAATTGCCGCGGCAGCGGCCAAGTCCGCACACAGCAGGGATTCTTTTCCATCTCGACCACCTGCGGGCAATGCCGCGGCGAGGGCATGATCATCTCCGACCCGTGCCCCAAGTGCCAGGGGCAGGGGCGAATCCGCAAGCACGAATCGCTCGCGGTGAAAATTCCGCCGGGCGTGGACAACGGCTCGCGGCTCAAGCTGCGCGGCGAGGGCGAAGCCGGCTACGGCGGCGGACCGCAAGGCGATCTCTACGTCGTAATTCACGTCAAGGAGCACCGGATGTTCGTGCGCCAGGACAACGA
>DASPQU010000022.1:0-3257 GCA_035624805.1 Binataceae bacterium (SeqCode)
AGCGACCTGCCAGGGCCGTCAGCCCGCCGAATTGAATGCCGAGACGCTGCTCAAGCGCACTAATCTGCCGCTGGAATGGTCGCTGCAGCTGAAGGCGCTGAGCGCAGAGTGACGGCGTTCCGACTGCGTCGGTCTTTGAGCCGGGCCGTTCGCTCCCCAATTAGATCGCCTCACTCAAATTTATGAGTGTTGCCGCCAGCGCGGACTCGAAGAGGAAGGCGAATGCTGGCGAAATGCGTCCGGAGGCGTGAAGCGAACCGATTTTTCTTAGCGCGGAGAGGATCTCGATCAGATCGGCGAATTCAGCGTCGTGCGCGCTCTCTCCGGTCCGCATGGAGAGCAAAAGCGCCACGCCCCGCGCGCAATTCGCGTCTTCTCCAGATCGTAGGCGAAGTCTACAGACTGTGTGGCGGAGAGGGGGGGATTTGAACCCCCGGAACCCTTTTGGAGTTCACACGCTCTCCAGGCGTGCGCCTTAAACCGGGCTCGGCCACCTCTCCGCGGATGCTACACCGTAGCTGACTTGCGAAGTTCTTTCATCATCGGCTGAGCGATTTTTCCTCGGTCGGAATCCGCAGGCGCCGCGTACGATTAAGGATTGATCCAGCGCCGTCCGTCCGATTCGACGAGCGCGTCCGCCTCGCGCGGTCCCCACGTTCCCGCTGCGTACTCCGCGATACGATCGTGCGCGCCGTCGCTCCACGCATCCAGGATGCTCTGTACGAAACCCCACGACGAGCTAACGAACGCGTCGGAGGGGAACAGCGTATGATCGCCCGCCATCACGTCCAGCAGCAATCGCTCGTATGCGTCGGGCGAGGATTTATCGAACGTGCCTGAATAGTGAAGATTCATCTGCACGGGACTGATCGTGAGATCGGTTCCCGGCCGTTTCGACATCACATCGAACGAGAACCCTTCGTCGGGCTGGATGCGTATCGTCAGGACGTTGGGCGGCAGATTACCGCGGCGGTTGAACAGAATCTGCGGCGCATTCTTGAAGACCACTGCGATGAAACTCTCGCGCCGCGGCATCCGCTTGCCCGTGCGCAGATAGAACGGCACGCTCGCCCATCGCCAGTTGTCGATGAAGGCGCGAAGCGCGACGTATGTCTCCGTTCGCGATTGGGGCGGCACGCCTTCTTCCTGCAGGTAGCCGTGCACCGGTTTGCCTTCGACGGTGCCAAGCGTGTACCGCGCGCGGACGGTTTCTGCGCCGGCGTTTTCTACGGTAATCGGCCGCAGCGCGGTGAGCAGGTTGAGCCTGGCCTCGCGTATAGCGCCGGCGTCGAGCGATACCGGCGGCTCCATCGCAAGCATCGCCATCACCTGCAGCATGTGGTTCTGCACCATGTCGCGCAGCGCCCCCGAGCGATCGTAGTATCCCGCGCGTGCGCCTACGCCCTCGGCCTCGGCGACGGTTATCTGCACGTGATCGACATTGCGCGCGCCCCACAACCGCTCGAAAATCGCATTGCCGAAGCGCAGCACGAACAGATTCTGCACGGTCTCCTTTCCGAGATAATGGTCGATGCGGAAAATCTGCGACTCGGCCAGGAAGTAGCGCAACGCTTCGCTGATCTCTCTGGCGCTCGGGAGGTCGCGCCCGATCGGTTTTTCGACGACGACGCGCGAGAAATTTTTCCCCCGCGGATCGGCGATCATCCCGGCGGACGCGATACTGCTCACAGTCGAAGTGATCGCGCCCGGTGGGATTGAGAGATAGAAGACGCGATTGGGCGGAAGTCCGCGCATGCATTCTATCTCCTCGACGCGCTCTCGCATCCGCTCAAAGCCGTCGGACTGGTCGAGCCCGCCGACATAATCGAGCCTCTGCTCGAATCTGCGCCAGCAGTGCTCTTCCGCTTTGAGTCGCGAGTACTGATCGACCGCCTCGCGCGCGTATTTGCGAAACTCGTCCGCACTCATCCTGGTACGCGCGAACCCGACGATTGAGGTTTCCGGCAGCAGGATGCCCTCGCCGCAGTGATCGAGATTGTAGAGCGCTGGAATCAGCTTGCGTCGCGCAAGATCTCCCGATGCGCCCACAATCACGACCGTACATGGAGGAGCGGGATGACTTTCCGAAATCGAAATCACCGGCGACATAATAAGAAATGTAGCGCCTGCGCATACGCGGTTCATCCGTTTCGTGATTGTCGCGGACTGCGACTGGAAAGCGCCGGAAGCGGCTGATAGCCTTCTGGTGCCTTCAGATTGAATTTCCTGTGAGTGCCTGATGAGTGCAGCAACTACGACCACCACGATTCCCGACCCTCCGCGCAGTCAGGCGATGGAATGGCTGCCCGTTGCGCTATGGGGAATCGTGATTTTCATCCTGTCGACGGCGAATTTCTCCGCTTACTACACGTCGCGGATGATCGAGCCCATCCTCCGATTCCTTTTCCCGTTCGCGTCGGCGGCGACGATCGCGCTGATGCACACCCTTATTCGCAAGGCCGCGCACTTCACCGAATACGGCGTGCTGTTCTGGCTGCTGGTGCGGGGACCGCTACGAGGACGCGCGGCCGTGGCGCTCGCGATATGCGTTGTCTACGCGCTCCTCGACGAGGGCCATCAGATGTTTGTGCCCGGGCGAACGGCGTCGCTCTACGATGTCGCGCTCGATTCGACGGGTGCGATTTTCAGCAATTTTCTGCATTCGGCTGTTTCGGAACTCGGCTAGTGTCATGAGTTAGAAATTGGAGACGCAGAAGTCGAGCCGCTTCGGTCACAAAGTTCGAGCCTTGTCTCTGTCATTCCCGCGCGTCCGATTAGTTTTTGTCTGGCGCGCGAGGAATCCCGGATTCCGGGACCCCTCGCGCGCCAGCCACGCGCGGGGGTGACAGAAAAAGCGACTATATGCCTCAATCATCTTATTCAATGGACTTACAACTCAGGATACTAGCTCAGGTCGGCGCGTCGGACGCCGCCGAAAGGCGATCCATGCGTCCGAAGAACGCGCGAAGATTGGGCATCGTCGCGGGAATCTTCAACTCGCCGGTGAACGCGAGATAGTAGAGCTGACCATATAAACAAAAGTCCGCGAGCCCGATCCGTCCCGCGATAAACGCCTGACCGCTCAACTGCTCCTCGAACGGATTCAGAATATTCGTCGCGCGCTCCCAATTGGCCTGCGACTCCGCGACCATCTTTTCGCAAAAGCCCGCGCCATACTTGCGTTCGCGAATGAAGCGCCAGAACGCAAGCCGATCGGGACCCTGCCGCGCAGCATTCGCCATTTCGTCGGGAATCGC
>DASPQU010000023.1:0-4420 GCA_035624805.1 Binataceae bacterium (SeqCode)
TCGCTTCGCCTTGTCCCGCAGGCACTTCGTGGATGCCGCCGGGAGTTGAGGCGTCGCGCTCAGAGCGGAAGGCGTTGACGCCAACGACGATCTTTTCTCCGCTCTCGAGCTCCGTCTGACGGCGCAGCGCCGCCGACTCGATCTCCTGCAAAATCCAACCTGACTTGATCGCCGCGACCATCCCGCCGCGCTTTTCGATCTCGGCCATAATGTCGAGCGCCCTGCGCTCGATCTGATTTGTCAGGCTCTCGACGTACCACGAGCCGCCGAGCGGATCGGCGACGCGCGCCGCGCCGGTCTCGTACGCGATGATCTGTTGCGTGCGAATCGCCAAGCTCAGCGAAGTCTCAGTGGGAAGCCCGATCGGTTCGTCATACGAACACGTGTGAATCGATTGTGCGCCTGCGAGGACCGCGGCCAGCGCCTCGTAGGCGATTCGGATCGCATTGTTGAGCGGCTGCTGCGGGTAGAGAGACACGCCCGCGGTGTGAACGCCGAATCGGAATTGCAGCGACTTTGGATCCTTCGCGCCGAAGCGATCGTGCATCAGTTTCGCCCACATCCTGCGCGCGGCGCGAAGCTTCGCGATCTCCTCGAAGAAATCGACATGCGATGAACAATAGAAGGCACGGCGCGGCGCGATCTCGTCAACGCTGAGTCCGCGCTCAATCGCCTTTTCGATATAAGCCGTCGCGAGGGAGAGTCCGAAGGCGACCTCCTGCGGCGCGTCGAGGCCGTTCTCGCGCATGTCGTAGAGATTGGCGTTTCCCGTGTACCACAGCGGCATCCGGCGCGCGCAGAACTCGATAATGTCGACCGAGCTCTTGATTCCGAGATCGACCGGGCATGAATTGCCGAAGCCGCAGAACTGGTAGTGAAGCGTGTCGTTCTGGATCGTGCCGCGCAGTGTGGCGAGGTCAATCCCGCGCTTTTCGGCCACCGCCGCGTACATGGCCATCCAGGCTATGCAGTTCAGACCCGACAGATCGAACGATACGCTGACCTTGTCGATCGGAATTCCGTCGAACAGCTCCTCCATATCGCGCAGCGAATTGATGCTTACGCCCTGAAGCCCGGCCTCGGCGGTCGCCCGCGGATGGTCGGCGTCGATCGTCAGGGAGCTGTTGTTGTCGCCGATGACCGAGAGCCCGGAAACGCCCTGCGAAATCTGAAAGCGTAGACGTCCATTGGTGTCGCGACCGGAGCCAAAGCCGCATACCTCGCGTCGCGTCCACAGCCGTCCTCGATACATGTCGGCGTGGACGCCGCGCGCGTACGGAAACTGCCCCGGATCGCCGAGGTCGCGCGTGTAGTCGAGGCTGTTGGCGTCGGCGGGCGAGTAGAAGGGATTGGTCGGGATGCCGGACCAGGTGGCCGGCTTCTCCATCTTTTCGAAATATGCGCGCAGCAGCGCGTCGTCTTTTTCGTTTTGATTGTCCGCCGCCAAAGTCATGCCTCCTTTGCGTTCGCGTGATCGCGATGCTTGCCGCGCGCACGTGCTCCGAGCACGGCGACTCAGTTTTTGATTCCGTAACTGGTGGAGAGTTTACCCGAGTCGGAATTGCCGACGCCGTGAAAGACCATACGGACGAGCAGATCGGCGATTTCCTCCGCCGACAGCGTTCCTCCGCTTCGGTACCATTCCGGCGCCCAGTTCGCAGCGCCGAGAATCAGCATCCTGAGCGCGCTGCGATTAATCTCGGGATCGATTTGCCGGGCCTTTTGGGCGGCCCCGATCAGGCTGTCGAAGAACCTGCCGTAACTCCTGAATTGCGAATTGGTACGCGCCCACATGTCGTCGGGATAATGTCCCATGGAGCGAACCGCGCCGCGCGCGTAGTCGCTCTCCACGAGTTGGAACTTGAGATGGGCGCGGATGGCGGCTTCGAGGCGCTCGCGCGCCGAGGCTGCGGCTGGCAGCGCTTCGACGATCTCACGCGTGCGTGCGAACGCCGACGTCACGCCCTCGCGCAGGACCTGTTCGATCAGGTCTTCGCGCGATTTGAAATGGTAGTAGAGGCTGCCGGCCAGCGTTCCCGCTTCTTCTGCGATTTCCGACATCTGCGCGCCGCTGTAACCGCGTCGCGCGAGAACCTTCGCGGCGGCGTCGAGGATACGCTTGCGTTTCGAACTGCCTCGCGAGGTGAATCGCGGTCGTCCACGCTCCGACGACACTTTATCCCGGCCGGCTTTCATTCCTAATCCAGCCTTTGTCTAATTCTAATTCAAATTAGAGTCAAACTCATTTTTGGCCGATTGATGTGACGCGTGCGATGCGTTTTTCGGTTACCGCTGGGGCTGCAACGCCTGCGTTTCAACGCCGCATGACGACGCGCTCCGGATGCGCGTAAACATTGAATGTCGTGCCGCGCAGGAATCCGATCAGAGTCACGCCGAGCTCGTCGGCCAACTCAACCGCTAGCGACGACGGCGCGGACACGCCGGCGAGGATCGGGACGCCCGCGGCGGCGGCCTTCTGCACGATTTCAAAGCTCAGGCGCCCGCTCACCATCAGTAGCGATTCGCCGAGTGGGACGCGCCCGCGAAGCAGCGCATCGCCGAGCACCTTGTCGGTAGCGTTATGGCGTCCGATATCCTCGCATACGCAATCCAACGCACCCTTGCGATTGAACAGCGCGGCTGCATGAAGGCCGCCGGTTTCGGCGAACACCGCCTGCGATTTCTTCATCGAGGGTCCCAGTTTGGCGATCGCGGCGGCCCCGATGCGGAGCGAAGAGGCAACAGGCGAGATTCGCTGCGACAGCGATTCGATGGTCGTGCGGCCGCATAGCCCGCAACTTGACGTGATCGGGAAATTGCGCCGCAGGCGCTCGCGCAGATGCGCGGCGGGAACCTCGAGGACGATATCGATCACATTCGGCTCCGGCGCGCCTTTGCGATCGCGAACCCTGCGAATCTCGCCTAGTTCGTCGCGCGTGGCGATGAATCCTTCGGACAGCATGAATCCCGCTGCCAACTCCTCGTCGTGTCCCGGCGTGCGCATCGTGATCGTGAACCGCCGCCCGCCGAGTCGGATTTCCAGCGGCTCCTCGACGGCAAGCGCGTCATGCTCGGTCGCGAGCGCGCCGCGACTCCATCTAAGGATCTCGCGACCCGCGACTCGGTCGCTCGCGGCGCTGCGCTTCAGGCTCTTTTTCGAAAAACCGTTTTCCATCGCATGTCCGGCAACGTCCATTATATCTTTCCGATTGTGATTTTAACCGCCGTAGTTGCTCACGGAGTACGATGCCGCTCAAAGATATTTTGATCGACCGTCCGAAGATTCTCTTCGTTGGCATCAATCCCGGGCTTCGTTCCGAGGCGCGCGGCCATCATTTCGCCGGCAACGGAAATCCGTTCTGGCGGCTGCTGTATGCGTCGCGGTTGATTCCCATCGAAATCGACGCCGACGAGGATGCCCGACTGGCAGAGTTCGGATTTGCCCTGACGAATCTATGCCCGCGAGCGACGCGCTCGGCTTCCGAGCTGACTGCTGACGAAATCGCACCCGGCAAACGAGCGCTGCTCCGAAAAATCCGACGCGTGCGTCCTGCGATCGTCGCTTTCGTGGGAATCAGCATCTATACGCAGGTGTTCGGCCGCCAGGCGATCGCCGGTCCCGGCGCGAAGCCTCAGCAGATCGGTGCTGCGAACGTTTTCGTCCTCCCGAATCCAAGCGGCCTCAACGCCGGCTATCCCGGATTCAAGCACAAGCTCGTGTGGTTCGAACGCCTGCGCGCGGAGCTCGAGAAGTTGAACGCCTGAAACATCAATCCATCTCTTGGCGAATCGGTCGCGATTGGTCATTCTCAAATAACCGCATCGCGTGGAGGGTTGCCTGATGGAATTTCGCAATCTCGGAAAATCCGGACTCAAGGTTTCGCTCGCCGGACTCGGATGCAACAACTTCGCAATGAAGATCAATGCGGAGCAGACCCGCGCCGTGGTGCATCGCGCGCTCGACGAGGGGATCAACCTGTTCGACACCGCGGATATCTACGGGAATCGCGGCGGCTCCGAAGAGATGCTGGGCAAGGCGCTCGGCGCGCGGCGGCGCGAAGTTATTGTTGCGACGAAATTCGGGATGGCGATGGGCGAGGGGCCCATGCTGCGCGGCGGCTCGGCGCGCTATATCGCGGCGGCGGCGGAGGCGAGTCTAAAACGCCTCGGCACGGACTATATCGATCTCTACCAGATTCACTTTCCCGATCCGCACACGCCGCAGCATGAAACTCTCGACGCACTCAATGATCTCGTTCGTGCGGGCAAGGTCCGCTACATCGGATGCAGCAATTTCGCGGGATGGCAGCTCGCGGACGCGACTTGGATTTCGCGCGCGCACAATCTTGCGCACTATGTCTCGGCCCAGAACGAGTACAACCTGCTCGATCGGCGTATCGAGCGCGAGCTGATTCCCGCG
>DASPQU010000024.1:0-3280 GCA_035624805.1 Binataceae bacterium (SeqCode)
CGAACGAGAGATGCTTGCTTCGGGATCGCTGCTCGAAGAGTTATCGGCAAAACTCGCCGATTACTGCCAATCTGGATTCAAAACCGATGACCGAACGATCAGTTCCGAAGAGATGGGCGAGTTCTACTACGGATCGCAGAAGGGCCACGCGTTCGAATCGATCGCAAAGCAGTATGCCGACGACCCCAAACGTCGCGAATCGTACGATGCGTTCATCAAGCTCGTCGATGCGTACGACGCATTCGTCGGCGACGCAGACAAGTATCGATTGTCGTCGGCGCGCGATCCGAACGCCCTGCCCTCGCTGATGAAGGAACGCGACGCCGTCGCATTCGCCGCCGAGTCGGTAAGAGCTGCGCTGCGCTAGGAGTCTCGTTCCAGCACGCCCTCCCTGACCCTCCCCCAATGGCAAAAATGGAGGAGGGGAATGGATGAGTGCTCCCTGTGGCAGAAAATTGCGGGAGGGAGTGCGGGGCTAGCCCTTCCAGGCGTTGCCGTAGCTATCGACGAAAGCGACCTCGCTGACGGGCTTGCGCTTGACGGGGCCAAACTTGTTGATCGGATATCCGATCGGCATCAGTGCATATGTCAGCACGTCCTTGGGGATTCCGAGCAGCGACTTCACTTCATCTTCGAAAAACAGATGAATCGTCGTAAGCACCGTACCCAATCCGAACGCGCGGCAAGCGAGAATGATGTTTTGCACCGCGGGGTAGATGCTCGCGCCCGTGGCTCGCGACAGCACCGCCATCTTCTTGACAACATCGTCGGGCAATTTTTCCTGCGGCCCGAATCCCACCGTCTTTAAACAAGGAAACAGCAGCACCGGCGCGTCTTCCATGTGATCGAAGAGATAGCTCGCCGATTTGAACAGCGTGTTGTAGTCCTTTTCGGTCATATGCGCGGGACGTCCGCGATTCGCGTACATCGTCTGCAGGATTCCTGCTGCACGCCGATAGATCTCCGAAATCTTCCTGCGTTTCTCCGCGTCCTTCACGAGAACGAAAATCCAGTTCTGCTGATTGCTCCCCGACGGCGCGCGCGTCGCCGCCTCGAGAACTTTGGTCATCACCTCGTCTGGAATCGGATCGGGCTTGTAACGCCTCAGAGAGCGGGCGGAGTACATCGCTTCGAACAGCCCAATTTCAGCCATCGGGTAAACCTCGCTTGCCTGTGATTGTTTTGACTTCCAGCGAAACGGAATTTTCTCAATACGATCCGACGGAAGCAAAGAAAAGGGGCAGTGATCGAGAATCCGCGGCCACGTCACCCCCTCGCGCGACAAGGTCGCGCGCGAAAATCGGTGAAAAAAAAGATGCGGCAGAGATATAACTCTGCCGCCCCTGCAGGCAGTGTGAACGGTTCCGATTACACCGGCGGCTTCGTCGGCGTCGCGCGATTGAAGAGCATGTCGAAAAGGTGTTTCGCGTCTTTCGGATCGCTCACCATCGGGCCAGGCTGATCGTGATGGCGCATGATCTTGTCTTCGTCGTTGAATTTGCGCGTCGTTGCGCAGTATTCGAGCAACAGCCCGTTGGGATCCTTGAAGTAGATCGACCGGCACCATTCGTGATCGGTCACAACCGTGACGTCGACACCCTTGGAAAGCAGGTCCTTGCGCTTTTCTTCGAGCTCCTTGACGTCGTCCATCCAGAACGCGAAGTGATAAAACGCGGGCGGGAGATTCTGAGCGCTGTTGATATCGGTGGCGAACTCCGTGGGAAGTCCGGGTACCTTTTCGGGGCACATGAACGCGACGAAGGTCCCGTCTCCGGTATCGAAAAATACGTGCTTGATTTGTCCGCCCTCGGCCGGCTCAAGGATATCGGCCCATCCGATCTCCCATCCCACTTTCTTGGTATAGAAATCGATGGTGCGATCCATATCGAGAGTGCACAGCGCGAGATGATGGACTCCTCGACGTTTCATTTTTCCGCCTCCGAGCGGTGAATTGGAAACTTATGCGTCATCAGTATCACGGCTAATGTACAAATCCAATCGCGATGCTGAGCGTTGGTTCAGGCCGGACGATCGATATGTACGATCTTGTGTTCGATCGCCCATCTGACCATCGCCGCGGTGCTCCTCACTTCCAACTTCTGTTTGAAATTGTCGCGATGCACCTGCGCGGTTTTGGGACTGATTCCGAGCCGTTTGGCGATTTCCTTGACGGTCGCGCCTTCGGCCACGAGCTTGAGAACCTCGCGCTCGCGTCGGGTCAGCGCAGGTCCTTTCGACGCGCGCTCCGAGGGTGAACGCCTGAGCTGCGCCAGCACAACGGGCGCGATCGACGGGCTCAAGTAGCGTCGGCCCGCATGGACAGCCTTGACAGCGGAGAGCAATTCGTCGGCAGCGTCGGTCTTGACGAGATATCCGGCCACGCCCGCCTCGCTGAATGCCTCGAGCACGTACTCCTCATCGTCGTATTGGCTCAGGATGAGGACTTTCGTCTCGGGAGAATTGCGCGCGATGTGATGCGCCGCGGCGAGGCCGCCCGTTCCCGGCATCGCCAGGTCCACAATCGCTACGTGTGGATGCGTCTTGGTCGCGAGAGCCACCGCTTCTTCGCCGTTCGCGGCCTCGGCCACGATTTCGCATTCGCCCGAGAGAACGAGTTTCAGCGCGTCGCGCAGGATTCGATGATCGTCCGCGAGCATCACGCGGATTTTGTGCGTCGATTCGTTCATAGGAGTTCCGGAATCGATGCGGGTCACGTGCGTCCCGTTATTGCCCGATTCGATCATCACCCTTCCGCCCATCAACTCGACGCGCTCGCGCAATCCGACAAGTCCGCTGCCGTCGCTTTTCGCTGAAGCGATTCCCACGCCGTCGTCGGAAATCGAGATCACGACGCTGCCATGGCTGCGCTCGACGACGATCTCGACACGTGACCCGCGAGCGTGGCGGATAACGTTCGAGATCGCCTCGCGCGCGACGTGAAAACATAACTGCCCAGCCGATCGGCTCGTTTTGCCTGCGCCGGCACGTATCGCAAGGCGAGTTACGAAGCCCGCATCCGAGGCGCGCTTCAGCTCCGCCGTCAGCGCCTGCCTGAGGGTAAGTCGACCGAGAGCGGCGGGACGCAGCTCGCGGACCTTGCGTCGAAGCTCGTCTTCAAGGCGCTGGAATATGGGCCGCGATTTTTCCGGTCCGGCTTCAAGCGCGATTCTTGCCGCCGCCAGAAGCTGCGCTTGGTCGTCATGAAGGTCGCGCGCGATTCGCGTCCGTTCCTCATCGATAGCGGAGAACATCCTCAGGCCGAGGCGTTTGACGAGCGCGC
>DASPQU010000025.1:0-3054 GCA_035624805.1 Binataceae bacterium (SeqCode)
TCACCCGCAACACGTGCTCCGCCTTCGAACATCACGCGATTCCATCCGCGCCCGGCCAGCTCGGTCATCAGCGCGCGGATCGAGATCCGTCCGTTGCGCGCGACATTACGGCCAGGCAGGGACGGCTGTCCCACTGCTATCACCTCGACGCGGACACTTTCGTAAAGCCGCCGCGCATGATCGAGATTTTCCCGAGTCGTCGCGAGAATCGTTTTCGCGGTTGACCGCTGCGTAAAGACGCGCGATTTGACCGGAGAGCGCAGCCTGCCATCGACGATAACTCGCACTGGATCGCGCCCGCCGTCCATCCGACAGGTGAGTCTTGGATTATCGGCGACTACCGTTCCGGCGCCAACGATCACAGCGTCGCATTCGCGGCGCCATTGATGCACCAGGTCGCGCGAATCCTCGGAGCTGATCCATCGCGAATCGCCGCTTGCGGCGGCTATTCGGCCGTCGAGCGTCATAGCCAATTTCAGGATCGCAAACGGACGGCCCTTGGCGATTCGGGTGAAAAATCCCTCGTTGACGCGTCGGCACTCGTCTTCGAGGACGCCCGCCGTCACCTCGATTCCGGCCCGACGCAGGATTTGGATTCCCCGGCCGCGAACCTTCGGGAACGGATCGACGCATCCGACGACCACGCGCGCGACGCCCGCTTCGACGAGTGCATTCGCGCACGGTGGAGTCTGACCAAAATGGGCGCATGGCTCGAGCGACACGTACGCAGTGGCGCCTCGCGCGCGAGAACCCGCGCGACCGAGTGCGACGGTCTCCGCATGAGGGCGTCCGCCCGGCGCCGTTGCGCCGCGCGCGATAACGCGACCGTCGCGAACGATTACGCATCCGACGGCGGGATTTGGCGAGGCAAGCCCGAGCATCGAGCGGCCCAGCAGGACCGCCTCGGCCATGAAGCGAGCGTCGCTATCGAGAGCGGCGGAGGCCTTTCTCATCGGATCGGATCAGGGAGCGCCGTCGCCGCCTTTCTTGTCGCGCGGGCGCGTTTCGTTTGCGGGCTTGCGCAATCGAATGAGGTCTTCGAGTTCACGCATGAACTCGTCGATATCCTTGAATGAGCGATAGACTGAAGCGAAGCGCACGTACGCGACCTGATCGGTCTCATGCAGCTCGTTCATCAGCGCCTCGCCGATAAACGAGCTTTGGACCTCGCGCTCGCCACGTTCGGCGACGGCGGCCTCGACGCGATCGGCAATCTCCTCTATCGTCTCCATCGAGACCGGACGCTTTTCGCACGCGCGCTTGATTCCGGCGACGATTTTCTGGCGATCGAATTGTTCGCGCCGCCCGTCTTTCTTGACGACCATCGGCGCGGCCTCTTCGACGCGCTCATAGGTGGTGAAGCGGCGCTTGCAGGCGCTGCACACCCGGCGGCGACGAATCGAAACGGCGTCGCTGGACAGGCGGGAATCGACGACCCGGTTACCTTTGTTGCGGCAGAACGGGCATCGCATCGCGGTTCAGGGGGCGACCGGACCGACGAGGACGAAGCGAGGGATCGCGGACTCCGGGATTCCTCGCGCGCCAGACAGAGAAGACGCGCGGGAATGACAAACAAGCCCGGAAGAACCTATGAAATCAGCTCTTATGTGCCTGGATATATGTGACAACGTCTTTGACGGTTCGAATTTTCTCGGCGTCTTCGTCGGAAATTTCGACGTTGAATTCTTCTTCAAGCGCCATCACCAGCTCGACGATATCGAGCGAATCGGCGCCAAGATCCTCGATGAAAGAAGATTCGGGCTTGACCTCGTCGGCGGCGACTCCGAGCTGCTCGGCAATCTTCTCGCGCACCTTGGTTTCGATGTCGGCCATCGTGCTTTTATCCTCCAGCCGCCGCGCTTATGCACGGTCGTTCAAGTTTTCTGGTCTCGTTTCAGCGTTCGCCCGCCGATTATTTTACCGGCGCTCGCGCGGCGGCGCAGGCGTAACCACAGACCGGGTCAGAAGGGGAGCATAAGTATTTGGAGATGTGTACGCAAGTTGCCCTGCCCACAGCTTTGGACGGGCAGGCAATTTGGCCGCTCACTCAACCCTTCGCGGCCGAAACGGCCTCGCCCAGCGACTTGAGCGTCGCGAGATCCTCGAGCGGGCGGACCTTGATGTTTTTGTTAATCCGGCGCATCAGACCCGCAAGGACGCGGCCGCATCCGAACTCGATCGTGTCGATCACGCCCTGAGCCGCGAGCGTCCCCATCGATTCCTCCCATCGCACCGGCGCCGTGATCTGCTCAAGCAGAAGCGGCACTACGCGCGAGGAATCTGAGTTCAGCGCCGCGGTTACATTCGCGATGACCGGGAACGCAAGCGGAGCGACAGCAACGTTCGCGAGGACGGCGGCCATTCCGTCCTGCGCGGGCTTCATCAATGGGCAATGGAATGGGGCGCTGACCTTGAGCTCGACCGACATAGTCGCGCCGCGCTCTTTTGCGATTTCGATAGCTTTGCGCACCGGATCGGCGTGACCGGCGATCACGATCTGTCCGGGCGCGTTGAGATTGGCGGGGACGGCTATCTGGCCGTCGCGCGACACTTCGTCGCAAATCTTGTTTACCGCGTCGGCATCGAGCCCAATCAACGCCGCCATCGAACCCTGGCCCGCGGGACACGCCTCCTGCATCAGGCGTCCGCGCTCACGAACCGCCTTAACGGCGTCGGCGAACTTGAGCGCACCCGCGGCCACGAGCGCGCTGTATTCTCCGAGGCTATGGCCGGCACCGACGACGGGTTTGACCCCGTATTCGGATTCAAACACGCGCCACGCCGCGATTTCCACCGCGACGAGAGCGGGCTGGGTGTTGGTCGTCATCCGCAGCTCGTTTTCCGGACCGCTGAAACATAGTTTCGAGAGCGCAAAACCGAGGGCCGAGTCCGCCTCTTCGAAGGTTTGGCGCGCGACGGCGAAATTCTCCACCAATTCAGCGCCCATACCGACGCGCTGAGACCCCTGCCCCGGAAAGAGAAATCCAAGTTTCATAGTTCGACTCGACGATCAGTTTTTCGAACAGAGATTTTAGGAAGGTTCCGTTTTGGGCG
>DASPQU010000026.1:0-2012 GCA_035624805.1 Binataceae bacterium (SeqCode)
GGATTCACGCTGATCGAAGCCGATCTGCGCACTGGCCGAACGCATCAGATTCGCGTTCATTTTTCGGCGCTCGGATGCCCGGTGGTCGGCGACACGCTCTATGGCGCGCCTCACCGCGGGCGCGCCGGGTCCGAAACGCTCCCGGCGCTCGGAAGAAATTTTCTGCACTCGGCCCGGCTTGCCTTCGCGCATCCGACCACCGGAAAACGCATCGATGTGCGCGCGCCTCTTCCTCCCGAGCTTGCGGACTATCTCAAATCGCTCGGACGTGCGACCCACACCGATAGCGCTTCGATTGACGCTGCGCTTCGCGAGTACCTATAATTCCTTCGGGTGGAATGCCTCTTGGATGGGAAATTGATCCGCGTGCCGCTTCGCGCGTTTTTGGCGCTGGCCTTCGCGCTTGCGGTATCTCCGCGATCGGCGCACGCGCAACAGCCCGCCCCTCCCGCAGCGGCGGGCATGCCGGCTCCGGTGATTCAGGCTCCGCAGGGAACCGACCAGAATCCGGTCACACCACCCAATCAAAAGCCGATCGTCAGCACCACGGGCCTCGTGCACTTGGTCGCAACAGTGGTGGACAAGCATCACAACTTCATCACCGATCTCGACAAGAGCGAATTCAAGGTCATTGAAAACGGCGTGCCGCAAGACATCCGATTTTTCAGCCGCGAAACCGATCTGCCTTTGCGCATAGCGGTTCTGCTCGACACCTCCAATAGCATCCGGCCGCGACTGGAATTCGAAAAGGATGCCGCCACCGACTTTCTTGATAAGGTGATCCGCCGCGATAAAGACTTGGCTTTCCTGATGACGTTCGACAACGAGCCTGAAGTGATTCAGGACTATACGGGAGACATCGCGCTTCTTGCCTCCGCGATTCGCGAACAGCGAGCCGGCGGCGGCACGGCTCTCAACGACGCGATCTGCCTCGCCTCCGAAAAGCTTCAGCACGCACCGCCGGTGAAAGGTCTAAATTCGGATGTCCGCCGCGTGATCGTCGTCATCAGCGACGGCAACGACAATCTAAGCGACCACGCCTTGAGCGACGCAATCGATGCCTCGATTCGCTCCGAGGCCGCCGTTTTCACAGTTAGCACAAACACGGATTGGTTGGCGATCGATGACGCGAGCAAGCCCAGCAAGTACGCCCTGTCTGACGGCGATAAAACGTTGAAGCAGTTTGCGGATCAGACGGGAGGCAGCGCGTTCTTCCCCTATCGCGTGGACGATCTCGCGCAGTCGTTTCTCGACATCGGAACCGAACTGCGCAGCCAATATTTCATCGCCTACGCGCCAGCCGACCCTCCCCCGGGTGGGCAATATCGTCGCATCGACGTGGAGACAACGCGCAAAGGCTTGATCGTCCGCACGCGCAAAGGCTACTTCGCTGCGGCGCCCTCGACCTCAGCGGCCGCGCGCTAGCTGGGGCCAATCATCCGCCCGGCGCGTAATATCCCTTGCGCGCGAGCACTTTCACCTCGGGCCGGTCCACTTCTACCTTGATCTTCCGGAACGTGCCATCGCGCTGCGTATTGGTCGACGAATATCCGAGCACGTACTGCGAGCGCAGCTCTTCGGTAATCACGTCGAAGGCTTTTTCGAGGCCCTTTTCGTTGCGCACGTTGACCACGCGGCCTCCGGTCTGCTGCGTCATCGTGGACGCGACTCCCGGACCGTATCCTTCCGTCGCGCGCGGATCGGTGATCAGGAGAATGTGAATCACAGAGTCGGCGCGCTGTGCCGCTTCGATCGCGTCCTGCTCAGTCAGCTTGCTGCCGGTGTCTTCGGCGTCTGTGAGTATGACGATCGCCTTGCGTCCGGCTTCGCTCGATAACTCATCGTGGCAGGCGAGGTAGATCGCGTCGTACAGATTCGTTCCGCCGCCGCTGCCCATCGGGACCGTCCCCGGAGTGATCACGGGCCCGGCCGCATTGATCGTCGCGCGGCGAATGGCGCGCGAGAGCACGCCCGGATCTTCCGTGAAATCGGCAAGCAGGTTCACGTCCGTA
>DASPQU010000027.1:0-4634 GCA_035624805.1 Binataceae bacterium (SeqCode)
CGCGCGAGGATCGGAGGGAGCGTCGATTGCAGCGGCGGTCGGTTTCTCGGTGGCGGCAACACGATCAACCTGGTCGAGGCGGCGATTTCCGGCGACGCGGTCTTTCATCAGGATTTCACCACCGACGGAATCATCGATCTCCGTCTCGCGAAGATCGGACGCTCGCTGAGCTTCAATCACGCGCATTTCGCCGGAACCGGCGACAACGGCGTGAACGCCGAACGCGCCGCGATTGACGGACCACTCTACTGGGTCGATATCGAGCACACGCCGCGCACGATGCTGGATCTGGAGAATGCGAGCGCCACTGCGTTATGGGACGATCGCGCGAGCTGGCCCGCGAAGGGCAATCTCGTGATCGACGGTTTTCATTACGGCGGCTTCGGCGGCGACGCTCCCGCCGACGCGAAAACTCGCCTCAAGTGGCTCGCGCTTCAGCCCGGAGGATTTCATCCGCAGCCTTACGCGGAGCTCGCCCAGGCCCAGCGCGCGGACGGGATGATCGAAGACGCGACGTCGGTGATGATCGCCCAGCGCGTGGCGCAGCGCCGCCACGGCGGGCTTCGCTTCGCGGAACGCGCGTGGAACGCGATTCTCGAGGTCACGATCGGATACGGTTTTCGTCCGCTGCGGGCGCTGTGGTGGATGGCGGCGTTCGTCGCGCTCGGCACGATTCTTTTTCGATTCGGCTACGACGCGCGGATGATTACGCCGATCGAGCAGTCCGCATACGAGACGTTTTCCGAAACCGGCGAGCCTCCGCCGTTTTATCCGGCGTTCAACGCGTTCGTCTATTCACTCGACAACTTCCTGCCCGTCGTCGAACTCCATCAATGCGACTACTGGCGGCCCAATCCGCTGCATCGCACAAAGGACGGTCAAGGCGCGCGTCCCCGCGTCGGAAGCACGATTCTGAGATGGTATCTATGGGCGCATATCCTCGCGGGATGGACGCTGATGCCGCTTCTGTTCGCGGGGCTGTCCGGCCTGATTCGCGTGGAGTAGGACAGGCAGGGACGCCTGTCCCACCACTTGATCCGGACGCTCGCGTGATCGCCGTGCGATGCGCGATACTTAAGATCCGATGCAGAACGCCGATATCGCCAAGATCCTGAACGAAATCGCGCAGATGCTCGAAGTCACCGGCGCAAACTTTTATCGCGTGCGCGCCTACTACAACGCCTCGCGCACCGTCGCCGATCAGACGACGGATCTCGCCTCGCTCAGCATCAAGGAGCTGGCCGAAATTCCCGGTATCGGCAAGGACCTCGCGACGAAAATCGACGAGCTCAATCGCACCGGCGACACCGACGTGCTGCGCGAGCTGCGCAAGCAAGTGCCCGCCGGGATGATCGAGATGCTCAATCTTCCGGGCCTCGGTCCCAAGCGCGTCAAGCAACTCGCCGACGAGCTTCGTATCAAGAGCATCGCCGATCTCAAGAAGGCGCTCGATTCCGGCGCACTCGAATCTGTCCGTGGCTTCGGTCCGAAGATGGAGGAGAAGCTGCGCGAATCGATCGCGCACAAGGCCGAAGCGCCCGCGCCCGTGCGATGGACTTACGCCGACGCGGCGGTCGAGGCCGACGCGCTCGTGAAGCATCTCAGGAAATCGCGCGCCGTCGATCAGATCGAAGTCGCGGGCAGCTTCCGCCGCAAGCGCGACACCGTGGGCGATCTCGATATCCTGGTGACGTCAGACGATCCGTCCGCGGTGATGAAGCGCTTTCTCGATTATCCCAAGATCGAAAAAGTTCTCGGAACGGGCGAGAGCAAAACCAACGTGACGCTCACCGGCGGGTTTCAGGTCGACGTGCGTGTCGTGCCGCGCGAGAGCTACGGCGCGGCGATGCAGTACTTCACGGGATCGAAGGCGCACGGCATCCACGTGCGGCGTATCGCGCAGAAGATGGGACTGTCGCTCAGCGAGTACGGGCTGTTTCGCGACGGAAAATCGATCGCGGGCAAGACCGAGGAGGAGATTTACGCGAAGCTCGGACTCAAATGGGTGCCGCCCGAACTTCGCGAGGATCGCGGCGAGGTCGAAGCCGCAGCCGAAGGACGCCTGCCCAAACTAATCGAGCGCGACGATCTGCTCGGCGACCTGCATACGCATACGACCTACACCGACGGACGCGCATCGGTCGAGGAGATGGCGCATGCGGCGGAAAAGGCGGGACTCAAGTACTTTGCGATCACCGACCATTCGCAGCGCCTTGCGATGGTCTTCGGGCTCGACAAGGCAAAGCTCGCAAAGCAGGCGCGCGAGATCGAGGGCGTGCAGGCGCATCTCAGGAAGGCCAGAATCCTGCGCGGAATCGAATGCGACATCATGGAGGACGGCACGCTCGATCTCGACGACGATACGCTCGCCGGACTCGACTGGGTCGTCGCCTCCGTTCATTACAAGCTCGATCAGTCAGCGCGCGACATGACACGGCGCCTCATCAAGGCGATTCGAAATCGCAACGTCGACGTGATCGGCCATCCGAGCGGACGCCTCATCAATCGGCGCGAGGCCAGCGGCTTCGATCTCGACGAGGTGCTACACGTCGCGCACGAGGAGGGATGCGCGATGGAGATCAACTCGCAGCCCGATCGCCTCGACCTTATAGACACGGCGTGCCTGGCGGCGAAGCGCGCGGGTGTGAAGCTGGTGATATCGAGCGATTCACATTCGACGGCGCAGTTCGGATGCCTCGCACTGGGCGTCAACCAGGCCCGCCGCGGCTGGATCGAAGCCAAGGATGTGCTGAACACCCGCCCGCTGAGGGAGTTACGGGTGCGTCGGTAAAAGCCTAGGCCGCGGAAAGTTTCGCTCGCGACTGGTTGCGGCGTTTTTCCCAGCGCTTCAAAACTGGGCTAACGTTCACTTCGAAGAAGTCCTCGAACGTAGTCAGTTTGGGAAAGCACCAATGCGGGTCCACATCTTCTTTGACGGAAGAAGTGACAAGTACGTTTATCGGCAGCTTTTGTAAGCGCTCAAGCTGCACGAGGCCGACTTCGTTTCGCGGCAAAGCGAGAAATATTGTTGCGTTTTGTGTTTCGCGCACGATGAATTGGGCCCAAAATTCGTTGAACGCCCCACTTGCTGCGAAGATGATGCATTCGCCGGAAAATGCGTTGAAATCATCCATCGATGGCATAACGAAGCTACGGATTCCGTCAGTAGTCGAGAACTCCTCAAAGGGGAGACCGCACCTGCGAAACAGCGATTGAGCTGTCGCCTCGAAAGCAACTATCCGGAAAGCTTTTCGAGCGCGCCTCACTTCGGTGAAAAAGTTGGCTAACTCGGCAAACAGATTGTCTCGACCTTTCGAAACTATACAATCGGCCAATACTCGGTCGCCGCTAACTAGCTGGTGTAGCGCGTACGCGCGCAACGCCTCGCTCTGAGCTACGGAAAAAATCGCGCTAAACTTCGCCCGGACTTCATCGGCACCGCTGGCCAATCTCTCTACGGATCTTTCTATCTCTTGAGCGACAATCGACTCGTGCGACGGCATCCTTCCTCTAAACTCTTCGAACAAGACGGATCCGGACGATGGTTTTCGATGACCCAGGTTCATTAAAGTTCTTCGCTCAGGATTTTTCGCAGTTGCTTGATTGCCTCGGGCGAAAAGCGAATAGTCTGGCTTTCCTTTCCCTGAATCTTGCGACTTTTTGATCCGTAGGTGTCGATTTGCAGCATCTGCCCCCATTGTTCGTCGCTGACGATCGAATAGGTGCAGTCGGTCTGCTTATGGCGCGAATAGTGCGTCAAAGTTTTGCGCTGGAGCTTCGTTACAATCGCCATGCCCACCCTCAGTCACTTGCACTCTATCAGCTCGCTGGGACTCTAACCACGGTCGTCAGCCTGCGCTGCGTTGGACACCGTTTCTTGCGGCGGTCAATCCGTCATCTCCGATCTTTCGCTTGATCGCGCTCAGATGCGCGAGCCATCGTGCATCCTCGCCGCGCTCGAACTCGACGCCGTATTCGCCGCGCTCGATTGCCTCGGATTTCGATTCGAGGGCGTAGTAGATTTCGACCCAATCCTCTTGTGACAGTCTGATCATGTTCACCTGCGCTGCACCGAAGATTCTAGTCCTTCGATTGCGACCACATCTTCTGCCAGGCCTTGAAGCCGTCGCGCATCGTCGAGGCGAACTGCTCGGCCTGCTTGCGCGCTTCCTTTCCCAGCTCGCTCGATCCGACGGTATCGAGGAATGTCTTGCTCGCCTCGTTCCAGTTCTCGATGAACGAATCGAGCGCGCTGGGCGGACGCGTTTCGCGCGCCGCCTTCTCAGTCTCGACCTCGCGCGCCACGTTCGACAACGTGCGGCGCATCTCGCGCTCCCACATCTCGAAACCCTGCTCCACCGCCGTCACGAAACCGTCCTTGCCCATCCGCGCCAGCCTGAGCCAGTACTCGACGCGCGGCGCTTCCTTCTCGCCGCCGCGCTTGACGGCGTCGGCAACGGCGCGGCTCACGGTCGTGATCGCCTCGACGTACGCATCGCTCATCTGCTTGAGCGCCTTCGCGATATCGGATGCCTGGCTCATCGTTGGTCCACCTCGCTCCTGGAAATGCGCATGCTGAACTGTATCAGAATCCTCGCGCGTCTTAGCCCCGTCAGCAAGTCCGTTCAATAGTC
>DASPQU010000028.1:0-10527 GCA_035624805.1 Binataceae bacterium (SeqCode)
TGTACCCGCGTGCGCGGGCCGGCAGGTTTTCCATCGTACCCGATCCGCAAAGGCTGTCCGCCAGAGCGATCACCGACGCTGCGTGCAGGAAACCGTTGGGCGAGAGCAGCTCTTTGCGCACTTTGACTTGCGCGCTGAGAGCGCCCGGCTTGACGTCGGTGATTTCGATTCCAAGATCGCCGACCCATGTGCCCCGGCGCATGTCGTTGTATTCGCGAGCGGTTGTCATTCGTGACCCTCGAAACTATTTGCGCGAACTCGTCAGCCCAAGCGCGGCGCGAATCTTGGGCTTCAGAATGTGCTGCAACTTGTCTTCCCAGCAGATGTAATTGTCGGCTACGTCGAGCACGATCACTTTCTCCGCATGGACTTCGCCGAACGTTTCGAGAATGTGGCGATAGTGCGCCTGCTCCATGACGCAGATGACGTCCGATTCTTCAACCACCTCGGGCGTCAGCCGGTTCTTTGCCCATCGTTCCGTTCCCGCTGAGCTCACCCACATCGGCGCGCACATCTCGGCAAGCAGCATCGCGGCAGTCGGGCTCCGATCGAGATTTCCGGAGCAGACCATCAGGACTTTTTTCATCAATCATTATAGATGCCAGAGCAGCCGTCGGTGTGGCAAAGGCGTGATTCGATATTAAGCCGCGTCCTGCCTCACCGCGAACTCCATCGCGGGCATCTTCTTAGCCGAGCCCGCGGATGATATTGATCGGGCTCGCAAGGAGCATCAGTGATGGCGCACAAACAAATCACCGAGGAAGATCTGCGCACGCGGGTCCGCGCCCTTCTTGAGGAAGCACATCCCGACAAAGTCGATCAGTTCACGTTTCGCGGGAAACAATACGATCACGGTTTGGCGTGGGTTCATTTCCCGGAAGGTTACGGCGGCCTTGGGATCAGCCCTGCGATGCAGCCGATCGTAACGGACGAAATCGCGAAGCACGCGAAGACGCTTTACGACGACATGATGATCAATCCGATCGGCATCGGGATGGGCGCGCCAACTGTGCTCACCCACGGCACCGACTGGATGAAGACGAATCTGCTCAAGCGCATCTTCACCGGCGAAGACATCTGGTGCCAACTCTTCAGCGAGCCCGGCGCCGGCTCCGACGTCGCGGGCCTTGCGACGCGCGCGGTTCGCGAGGGCGATTACTGGGTCGTCAACGGCCAGAAGGTATGGACGACGCTCGCGCATGTATCGCGATGGGGGATGCTGCTGGCGCGCTCCAATCCCGACGTTCCGAAGCATGAAGGCATGTCGTACTTCCTGCTCGACATGCAGAGCCCCGGCGTTGAAGTTCGCCCGCTCTATCAGATGACCGGCGAGGCCGAGTTCAACGAAATTTTCCTCACCGACGTGAAGATTCCCGCCGACCGTATCTTCGCCAAGACCGGCGAGGGTTGGAAGGTCGCGATCACGACGCTGATGAATGAGCGTAGTTCGATCGGCGGCGGCGTTTCGCGCCGTGGCGCAGGTCCGATTGGAGCATTGCTCGCACTGTGGAAGGCGCGCGAGCCGGGGCGCTTCTCGCCTGATAGCGAGGCGCTGATGCGCGACCGCATCACGCGTTTGTACATCGAAAGCGAACTTCTGCGCCTGACGAATCAGCGGGCGCGCCAGGCGCGAAAATCGGGAAATCCAGGACCCGAAGGTTCGGTCGTCAAGCTCGCGATGGCCGAGCAGAACAAGCGCATATGGGAATGCGCGATGGACGTGATCGGCGCAGAGTCGCTCGTTTATGAGGCGGGCTATACGCGCCGCCGTCCGACGGGAGATTCGCGTGCGACCCGTCTGGCACTGGCGAAATATCAATTCCTGCGCTCGCGTGCGAATTCGATTGAGGGCGGCACATCCGAAGTGATGCGCAACATCCTGGGCGAGCGCGTGCTCGGATTGCCCGGAGAGCCGCGGTCCGACAAGGAGGTTGCGTGGAAAGACATCCCGCGCAGCGCCTGAACACAGAAATTCGAGTAGAGAAAGCGTAAAGAAATGGATTTCGCATTCACGCACGAACACGAAGAACTACGTCAGACGGTCCGCAAGTTCATGGAGAAGGAATCGTCGGAGGCGACGGTTCGCAAGTTGATGGAAACCGAGGCCGGATTCGATCGCGCTCTGTGGGGTCGCCTCGCATCCGAGCTTTCGCTGCTCGGACTTGCGATCCCCGAACAGTATGGCGGCGCGGGGCTGGGCGCGGTCGAGTTGGCAATCGTGATGGAAGAAATGGGGCGGGTGCTTTTTTGTGCGCCCTTCCTTTCGAGCGCCGTGATGGCGAGCAATGCAATTCTGCTTGCCGCCGACGATGCGGCAAAGGCGAAACTGCTGCCCATGATTGCCGAAGGAAAATCGATCGGCACTGTCGCAGTCGCCGAAAAGGAAGGCCGCTGGAACATCGACAATATCGAGACGCGCGCGAAGCGCGACGGTTCGGCGTGGAAGCTCGACGGCGTGAAGAATTACGTCATAGATGGTGCGCAGGCCGATATCGTCCTCGTTGTGGCGCGCACTGATGACGGAGTCGCGCTGTTCCAGGTTGATTCGAAGGCGGCGGGCCTTGAGCGCAGCGACCTTCCGACGCTCGATCTCACGCGCAAGCTCGCGCAGCTAACTTTCAAAGCAACGCCGGCCCTGCGGATTTCGTCGGGTGACGTGTCCGCCGCCCTTAAGCGCGTGATGGCGCTGGCGGTCACGGCGCTGGCGGCAGAGCAGGTCGGTGGAGCGCAGCGATGCCTCGAAATCTCGACCGACTATGCGAAGACACGACTCCAGTTCGGGCGCCCGATCGGATCGTTCCAGGCGATCAAGCACAAATGCGCGGACATGCTCGTCGATGTCGAGTTCGCGCGCTCGGCGGCATACGGCGCGGCATTTGCGGCGGCTGGAGACACCGACGACGAGTTCTTCACAGCGGCGCACAGCGCAAGATCGTTTTGCTCCGAGACGTATTTCCGCGCGGCCGCCGACACGATCCAGATTCACGGCGGGATGGGCTTTACGTGGGAGCATCCGGCGCATCTGTACTTCAAGCGCGCCCGCGCAAGCTCCGTCATGTTCGGCGATCCGGCTGTGCATCGCCAGGCCGTTGCGGCAAGCCTCGGGATTTAGGAGAAACTGCGCCGTCACGGATTCGCGCGACATCCGGAGCGCGCGAAAATCTATGAAAATTAGAGGCGCTTGGCGATTTCTTCGAGCATAATTTCCGAGGTGCCGCCGCCGATCGATTGGATGCGCGCATCGCGGACCATCCGCTCGATCGTGGCCTCGCGCATGTATCCTGAGCCGCCGTGGAATTGCTGGCAGTCGTACATGACCTCGTTGACGAGCTCGCCGCAGTACGCCTTCACCATCGAGACTTCCTTGACGCAATCGCGCTTGTGCGAATCGAGCCATGCGGTGTGGTAGACCAGCGCGCGCCCGGCTTCGACTTTCGCCGCGAGCATCGCCATGCGCTGGCGAATCGCCTGTTTGTCCCATAGAACGCCACCGAATGCCTTGCGCTGCTTGACCCAATCGAGCGTGATCGCGATAGCAGTCGCGGCCTCGCCCATCGCCTGCGAGGCGAGCACCAGCCGCTCGTTCTGGAAATTCTTCATGACCGCATAGAAACCGCGATTCTCCTCGCCGAGCCGATTCGCAGCGGGGACGGCGCAGTTGTCGAAAATCAGCTCCGCGGTGTCCGACGACAGCCATCCATGCTTTTTGAGCGAACGCCCGACGGAAAATCCCGGCGCACCTTTCTCGACCACGAACATCGAGATGCCGCGGCTGCCCTTCGCCGCCGAATTGGTTTTCGCCGCGACCATATATAGGTCCGCGTGAACGCCGTTGGTGATGTAAAGCTTCGTGCCGTTGAGAATGTACGAATCGCCTTCGCGCCGCGCCGTGCTGCGCATCCCTGCAACGTCGCTGCCCGCGTCGGGCTCGGTGACGGCGATCGCGCCGATTTTCCTGCCTGCGATCATGTCGGGCATCCATCGCGCCATCTGCTCCGGCGTTCCCGCGTTCGCGAGATGCGGCGACGACATATCCGTATGCACGAGCACAGTCGCCGCGAAGCCGCCGTATGTGGACCGGCCAAGCTCCTCGGCGAGGATCGCAGTCGCGATCGTATCCGTCTCGCTGCCCCCGTATTTCTGCGGATACCGGATTCCTAGAAATCCCAGCGCGCCCATCCTGCGCAGGACCTCGCGCGGGACGAATCCCGCTTCTTCCCACGCATCACCGTGCGGTTTGACCTCTTCTTCGACAAAGCGACGCACCTGCTCGCGGAACATCAGGTGCTCCGGGGTGAGATAGGGCGATTCGGCAGTGTTGGTTGACGATGGTTGACGCACGTTGACAATCTCCAGAAAACGATGGCGGCTCGATGCCGCGCTAATTCTACATGGCGTCCGGACGCATCCCGGCGCAAGCGAAAATAAAGCAAAAATTCAGTTGCGCCGAACCGCCGCGATCGCCAGCAACATATTGTGTCCGATCCACTTTCGCGCCGCAGGCAGCGCACGGGCCAGTTCAGCGTCGCCTTTGTATTCAGTGCAATGAATCCCGCCAAAACCCGATCCCTCAATCGCCGCCACGTAGTCTGCGACGCCGTATCTGATCGCGCCGAGCTTATACTGCGTATCGCCGATTTCGAAATTGGCTTCCTTTCCCGCAGCTGCGAGATCCGGATGGTAAACCGTGAACACCATCCGCCCGCGCTTCTTCAATAGGACCCGAAATTCCTCAAAGCAGGCGCGCAGGTCGCGCATATGCTCACCAATCAGCGCACAGAGAATCGCATCAAATGATTGGCGTCGAAACGGCAGCCTCGAGAGGTCGGCCTGCGCCAGCGGCGCACCGGGAATGTGACGCCGCGCCGTTTGCAGCATCCCGGTGGAAAAATCGACGCCGCACGCGATCGCTCCCGATTCGAGCAGACCTCTGAGATTGCGCCCCGTGCCGCATCCGGCGTCAAGGATTCGCTCGCCTCGCGAGGGCCGAAGAAGTTGCAGCGCGAAGCGCGAGTCCATCACCACGACCGGATTCGGCGTCGTATCGTAAGTGGGAGCCCACAGATCGTATCCGCGGCGCACGTCGATTCGTCGAGTGCGCTTCGACTTCATCGGCCCGCCGGTTCAGATTCGACCTGACAGCCGCGCGCGCTCGAGCACGCCTTCGAAAATCCGCACCGCGACCGCGTCGACCAGCATCCCGCCCGCGCCCGCCGCGCCCGCGCCCGCCTTCGTTGCGGCCTCGTACGCCTCCGACATTTTGCGCGCGTTTTCGATCTCTTGCGGCGTGGGCGCGAAAACATCGTTGGCGATTTCGATCTGGCTCGGATGAATCGCCCACTTGCCGACCGCGCCGAGCGTCGCAGCCCAGGTTGCCTCGCGCCGGTAGCCCTCGGGATCCTTGAAGTTGCCGAACGGACCGTCGATCGCATCGATGCCGTTGGCCCTGCACGCGCTGATCATCCGCACGCGAGCGTGATGCCATATGTCGCCGGGATAGCGATGCGCGGGATCGGTCGCGACGCCGAGGCGCATCCCCTGACTGGCCGAAAGATCGCCGAAGCCGAGAATCAGAGCTTCGAGACGCGGGCTCGACGCGGCGATTTCCTCGACGCGCGAAAGCGCCGCGCTTTCCTCGATCAGCGCCTCCAGTCCGATCTTGTTTTTCAGCCCGAGCTTGGTTTCAAGCTGGGTAAGCAGCGTATCGAAGAACCAGATATCGCGCGCGGCCTTGGGTTTGGGAACGATTATTATGTCGAGATTCGCGCCCGCGCCCTCGACAACTTCGATCACGTCGTCGTGCGCCCAGTGAGTATCTGCGCCGTTGACGCGCACCGCGCGAATCTTTTTCCCCCAATCAAGCTCGCGCAGCGCCTGTACCGCGTTCTTGCGCGCCGATTCCTTTTGCGACGGCGCGACCGCGTCTTCGAGATCGAGGAACACCATATCGGCCGCGGTCGCCATCGCCTTTTCCATCATCTTCGGGCTGGATGCGGGCGTGGAAAGCTCGGAACGTCTGAGTCGAGCGGTCATGACTTCTCCTTTGAAAGAACTTTGATGCCTGCCGAGGACAGGATTTCTTCCGTATGTTCGCCCAGCAGCGGAGGGCGTCGATAAACGCCCGAGGGCGTTTCGGTGAATTTGATAGGACATCCGGCAAGCGTCAGCGGCGGATTTTCGCCCGGCATCTCCACCGCGGGAAGCATCCCGCGGATCTTCAGATGCGGGTCGTCAAAGATGTCACGCGCGTTGTTCACCGGACCGACCGGAACCTTGCCGCCGAGGGCAGCCACGATTTCACGATTTGTCCGGGCTTGAGTCCAGTTGGTGACGATCTCGCGAACCATCGCGGCGTTTGCGACGCGGCGCGGATTGGTGCGCGTGCGCTCGTCATCGATCAAATCGCGATGCCCCATCACTTCGCACAAGATCGCCCAATGGTTTTCGCCCGGAGTTGCGATCGCAACCGCGCCGTCTGCGCTTTTGAAAATATCGAACGGACACAGTATCGGCGTGCCGTTGCCCTGCGGACCGCGAATCACACCGGCGCGATCGTAGGTGTAAACAATCGCTTCGCACATCAGGAGCATCGCGTCGTACATCGCGACGTCGAGAAACTGACCCTGCCCTGTGCGGCGCGCCGCGTGAACGGCAGATACAACTCCGAGCGCCGCCATCGTTCCGGGATAGATATCGCCGATACCCGGCCCGGCTCGATATCCGTCGCTGCCCTGGGGACCCGTGAAGCTGACAAAGCCGCTCATACATTGGGCGACGATGTCGTAGGCGGGCCATTGCGCGTACGGACTCGCCCCAGTGCGAGGATCGCCGAAGCCTCGGACGGCCGCGTACACCAGTTTCGGGTTCACCTCGCGAAGTCGTTCGTAGCTGAGCCCGACGCGATCCATCACTCCGGTGCGATAATTTTCGACAACCGCATCCGCGGTCCGCACCAGCTCGCAAATTATGGCGCGGCCCTCTTCGGTCTTGATATCCAGAATTACGCTGCGCTTGTTACGATTGACGCTCGCGAAATAACCTCCGTAGTCGCATCCATTCCGATCCGGCGGCGGCGGGCCCATCGTGCGGCTCATATCGCCGCCTGGAGGCTCGATTTTGATGACGTCAGCGCCGAGGTCCGCGAGCAGCATCGTGCAAAATGGACCTGCGAGTGCTTGCGTCAAATCGATGATACGGACATCCGATAGTGGTCCGGAGCGTGCCGAGTCTGACAAGTGCATCATCCGTGGTCCTGCGAAACGTCTGCACAAGTGGACTTCAGGACCCCCTTCCTAACCTTCCCCCGCAACAGAACGCGGGGGCAGGGACAGACAAAAGCCCGTGGCGCGTTTAGTTTCCCCTTCCCCCGCGATCCTTTGCGGGAGAAGGTCGGGATGGGGGTCTGGAATGACTTCGACTTGTGCAGAGCTTTACTAGCAGAGTGTCCGGCGAATCGTCAAAATGGCGCATCGCTCTGGGATGACGTAAAGGAACAAGTCATGGCCACACAACCCTCATCGGTCGGCTACGAAGTCGCGGATTCGATCGCAACAATCAGGCTCGATCGGCCTGAAAAGCTCAACGCGTTCACTTATGGAATGGTCGACGAAATTCGAGCCACCGTGCGGCGCGCTGCTGAAGATGACAACGTAATCGGAATCATCATCACGGGATCGGGTCGCGCATTCTGCGCCGGACTCGACACCGGCGACCTCGCGCGCACTGCGTCAGGCAACCCACCAGCGACGAGATCCTCGAGTTCCGACCGCGACGAGTTGCCCGCTCTATTTGCATATATCCTGCGCGTGCCTAAACCCGTGATCGCCGCCGTCAATGGTGTCGCAGCCGGAGGCGGATTCGTGCTCGCGATGATGTGCGATCTCCGTTTCGCCTCCGAGGCCGCCAGCTTTACGACCGCGTTCTCGCGTCGTGGTCTAATCGCGGAGCATGGCACAAGCTGGCTTTTGCCGCGATTGATTGGCACAAGCAGATCGCTTGACCTGCTGTGGAGTGCGCGACGCATCGATGCCGCCGAGGCGTACCAGATGGGTTTCGTCGATCGTATCGTTGCGCCCGATCGCCTGATTGACGAGGCTCGCAAATACCTGCTCGATCTGGTTGCGAACGTATCGCCGCGATCGCTCGCGGTTATCAAATCGCAAATCTATCGGCATTGGTCGCTTGCGATGGAATCTGCGCTGGACGACTCGTTCAAGGTGATGAACGAAGCTCTTGCGCATCCGGATGCTACCGAGGGCGTCGCATCGTTCGTCGAGCGTCGTCCGCCGCGATTCCAGAAACTCGGGAAAGGAGAGTTCTGATGACGATAAAATACGATTACAGCGGCAAGGTGGTCGTCATCACGGGAGGAAGCCGCGGACTGGGGCACGCGATGGCGCTTGAGTTCGCGCGTGCCGGAGCAAGGCTTGCGATCGCCAGCCGCAAAATCGATTCGTGTGAAAGCACGGTCGCGGAAATTCGCGCGATCGGCAGCGATGGATCGGCGCACGCGTGTCACGTTGGAAGATGGGCGGACTGCGATCGGCTGTTCAAAGAGGTCTACGACAAGTGGGGCCGCGCCGACGTGTTGATCAACAACGCGGGATTGTCACCGCTGGCGCCCTCGATGGTCGACACGGGCGAGGAACTCTTCGACAAGGTTATCGGCGTAAATCTCAAGGGGCCGTTCCGTCTTTCCACGCTGTTCGGATCAAGGATGGCGAAGGAGCATGGCGGCGCGATCATCAATATCTCGTCGACCGGCGCGATTCGCCCCGGCAACGACACTGCGCCCTATTCTGCGGCCAAGGCGGGGCTCAATGCGCTGACGATCGCACTTGCGAAGGAATACGGGCCGAAGGTCCGCGTCAACTGCATCATGGCGGGACCGTTCCATACCGATATCAGCAAGGGATGGTCCCGTACGGAGACGTTCGTGCGTCGCGCAAAGGAAACCTTCCCGCTCGGACGCGCGGGGGAACCTGAGGAAATCGCAGGAGCGGCGCTTTACCTGGCGAGTCCGGCAGCGAGCTTTACCACGGCCGCCATCCTGACGGTCGACGGCGGCGCTTCTCATCCGCGAGTGATGACGGAACGATCGGGCGAGTAATCGCAAACTGACAGGCTAGAATCATGGCGTTATCGAACGAAGAAACTCTCCAGCGACTGACGGCAATGGTTCGCGCGAAGACCGGCGACAGCGGCGCGCGCGTTCATTCGATGGAAACGCTGCCGGGGCACGCGGGATTCAGCTACAGCTTCGTGGTCGAACATTCGAACGCCTCGCAACCGAAACGCAAGCTGGTGATCCGAATATCGCCGCCGGATGTGAAAATCTCCGGACCCGCCGATGTCGTTCGTCAGGCGAAGATCATGGCGTCGTTCGCAAGCACTGCCGTCCCGGTGCCGCCGATTCTATGGTGGGGCGACGAGGCCGAATTTTTCGGTCGTCCGTACTTCGTCGCGGGTTTCGTAGACGGATTCAAACTCGGCGAAGTTGTCCTTGCGCCTGCGGACAAAAAGCGACTTGCGAACAAGGCGGTCGCGACGCTCGCGACATTGCACTCGCAGGATTGGGAGTCGCGGCGTTCTGCTTTCGGCGATCCCATCACTCTCGAAGATGAGATGAAGCGCTTGGATTATCTGCTCGATCGACCGACGCTCGATCCGGCGGTCGTCGCGCGCGGGCCGTTGCTTCGCGAGCGTCTGCGATCGACGTTGCCTGCGAATCCTCGCCTGGGATGCGTCCACGGCGATTTCCAATGGTCGAACATCCTGTTCAACAATGACGGGCCAATGGCGCTGATCGATTGGGAGATTTCCTCGATCGGTCCCGTGATGCTCGACCTGGGATGGCTGTGCTTTTTCGCCGATCCGCGCAGCTTTGTTGAAAACTCAACCGCCGAGGTGGCGCGATTCATGCCGCTTGCGCCCGATGAGATCGTCGCGACGTACACGGCCTCGGCGTCGTTTCCCGTCGATCCGCAGGACGTGCGATGGTTTCGCGCGTTTTCCGCGTATCGATTCGGCGTAATCACGTGCTTCAACGTGATGCTCCATCGACGCGGCAAGCGCCACGATCCGCACTGGGAGGACATAGCGATATCCGCGCCGCGGATGTTCGAAAGCGGGTTGGAACTTCTGGGATAAGCAACTCTGCAGAACCTCTCCCGGATCAGGGAGGGAGCATCCGGACTTGAACCCTCTCCGCTGTCAGGGAGAGGGTGGCGCGCAGCGCCGGGTGAGGGTCCTTACGCAGCGCGCACCATTTGCGCGCGATTACTTGAGCCGCGCGTCGCGATTCGCGACGCGCTGAAGACGGACCCTCACCTGGCGCTGCGCGCCGTCCTCTCCCCGACGGGGCGAGGACTTAACAAAGGGCGCGGGCGAAACAACAAAAGACGAATTCCTTGCAAACTCTCAGGGTGACTTCCGGTCTGTTTTTTGAACCTCGGATCGACTCGCGCTAGCATTTCGCTGCAGCATCCATCCACTTGCGCGCGGTGTCGTCCGCAAGCGCCTCCGCTT